>NZ_BAAAYL010000003.1 GCF_039536205.1 Streptomyces sannanensis
AGACCAGGTCGGCCAGAACGCGGGTGGGCTGCTGGCCGTGGTAGCCGTACCCATAGCTCTCGGCTGCGGCCTCCAGATCGGCGAGATCCTGGGGCGCGTCGGGGGAGAGGGTCTGGTCGACGTCGGTGCGGGCGGCGGTGAGGGCGGCGAGCGCCGGAGCGGTGAGGCCGGCGGCGAGCGCGCCACGAAGCAGGTTGCGGCGCTTCATCGGATCATCTCCATGGTGGGACTCCGTGCTGAGAGCGGCGGTGTCCTCCCAGGGTTGCGCAGCGAGCCCAGTAGGGCACCGGGAATGCGCAGACCGCCAGCGATTCGCTCGACAGTAGCCAGAGCCGTGACAGATGTGGTGCCCCGCGCGATCTGGCTGACACGCTCGGACTTGAGCGCGCAGGCTTCGGCGATCCGTTGAAGGAGATCCCCGCTTCGTGCGCCATGGCGAAGACCTTGGTGAAGTCCCGCTCGCGTAGGGCTCGGATGAAGGCGGGGTCGGCCAACAGATGGTGCGGCAAGTCGTCCACAAGTCCCCCTGAGTCTCGTGGAATGACGGAGCGTCAGGCTCAGACCATACCCACCATGGGGGCCCCACGACGGGGTTATCGCCAGCGCATTGCGTGGCTGTACTGGCGGGTGTTCGCGGCCGTGCTGTTCGGGCTGGCGGCCTGGCGGTGTCACGGGGCAGGTGTCCGGGCCCGTCGTCATGCGGGCCGGTTCCCCGCGGCGGTCGTACAGCCGGCGGGGAAGGGCGGCCCTTCGGTTCTTCGATCTTGAGGAGCGCCATGTTCAGTGTGTGCACACCAGTCGGTACGCGAGTGCCGGTCGCGGCCGGAGCGGTTGCGCAGCAAGCCGGCTGCCTTGATAGGAGTTCCCTTCGGGTTGTGGTGGTCGGCCAGGGCTACGTAGGCCTCCCCCTGGCGGTGCGCGCCGCTCAGACGGGCCACCGCGTGGTGGGGTTCGACACCGACGCGCGCCGGGCCGAGGCCCTGGCGTGCGGCAGCTCGCCCATCGAGGACGTCGCCGCGGCCGAGTTGGGGCCGCTGCTGCGGGACAGCACCTACCGGCCCACCGCGTCCCCGGACGATCCGGCCGGGTTCGACGCGGCGGTGATCGAACGCCCCGAGTGCAGGGGCCCGTTCCTGACGACCTTTCCGACATCGGAGGTGCCCAGATGAGCTCCACAGTGTGCTCGGGAGACCCGATGGGGGTCGCCGTCCACAGCGACGCGATGTACGCCGACCCGGGGGGATCTTCGCCTCCTGCGGGCAGCCCTACGTGAAGTTCCGCCGACAGCACGACCCCGTGGTCGTCGACTACCTGACCCACCTCGGCCCCTCACCGGCCCGCGTCCTGGACCTGGGCTGCGGTCCGGGAACCCTTGCCCTGGACCTGGCGGAGCGCGGGATGCGGATCACGGGGGTGGACGCGTCGCAGGAGATGCTGGACGAGGGCCGCAAGTGGGCCGAGCAACGGGGCCTGTCCGAGGCGGTCGAGTGGCGGTGCGTGGACGCCGCCACGGTGGATCACATCGACCGCCTGGGCACCTTCGACGGCGCGGTCATCGCCGACGCCTTCCACTGGCTCGACCGCCAGCGGGTCCTCATGGCCCTCGACAAGGTCGTGCGGCCGGGCGGGTTCGTCGCCGTCGTCGGCTACCGGGCCCCCGGGACACCGAGGGAATGGTGGCACCCGCTGCTGGTCAAGCTGCGTGAGAAGCACCTCGGCGCGGCGGACCTCGCGGGCCCGAGCACCCCGTACGTCCGCCTCGAGGTGGGACACGAGGCTGTGGTGCGCGCGTCGCCGTTTTGCCGCGTGGCCGTGCTGAGGGCCGACTACCGGCGCGCGTACACGCTGGACGAACTCGTGGGCCTGCAACACACCTTCGCCTACTCGTCGGCGGCAACCCTCGGCGAGAGGCAGGAGGCGTTCGAGGCCGACCTGCGATCGACGCTGAGCACCGTGCAGCCCAGCGGGCTGTTCACCACCACCTTGCAGGCCGCGGTGATCGTGGGGCGTCGCCCCGAATCCCGCTGACCACCGCTCGTCACCGGCCGCCTCGACGGCGGCGGCCTCCCATCCACCACAGGACCCGCCCAGGTAGGCGGGCCGGGACTCCCGGAGGACTCATGAAGATCACCGTCGTCGGATGCGGCCGACTGGGCACCCCCTACACCGTCGCGCTGGCCGAGGTGGGACACGACGTCGTGGGCATGGAGATCAACCCGGAGGCGCTCGCGGCGCTCCAGGACGGCCGATGCCCGTTCGACGAGCCCGGCGTGACCGACTACATCCGCAAGAACGTCGATGCGGGCCGGCTGCGGTTCACCGACTCCTTCGACGAGGCGGTCGCCCACGGTGAGCTGTTCTTCCTCGCCGTGCCGACACCGCAGAAGCCCGACGGCGCGACGATGGACGTCACGGCCGTCGGGGACGGCATCCAGCAGATCGCCCGACGGCTGACCCGCGACGTCGTCCTCATCGGGAAGTCGACCGTTCCGGTCGGTACCGCGCAGCGGATGGCCGCCCTGGCCGCCGACGTCACGCCGCCGGGTGTGCAGGCGCTGATCGGGTGGAGCCCGGACTTCCTGCGCGAGGCCCTGTCCATGGAGACGACGCTGCGCCCGGCCCGGCTCGTGCTCGGCACCTCGCCCAAGGACCGTGAGGCAGTCGAGGCGGTCGCTCGTCGGGCGTGGGCCCCTTTCCTGGATGCCGGGGTCGACCTGCTGGTCACCGACTTCGTCACTGCGGACCTGACGAAGGCGGCGGCCAACGCCTTCCTGTCGACGAAGATCTCTTTCGTCAACCTCGTGGACGACATGTGCCGGGCCACCGGTGCGGACATGGCTGTCGTCTCCCGCTCCCTGGGTCTGGACCCCCGCATCGGCGGGTTCGGGTTGACGCCGGGCCTCGGGTGGGGCGGCTCCTGCCTGGGCAAGGACATCCGTGCCTTCGCCGACCGGGCAGAGGAACTCGGAGCCCGCGCGACGTCCCGGTTCCTCTCGCTCGTCGACGAGGTCAACACCGCCCGCCGGGCCATGGCCGTCGACCACGCGCGCGCCGTGCTCGGGGACCTGGCCGACGCGACGGTCGCGGTGTGGGGCGCCAGCTTCAAGCCCGGGGTGGGCGACATCAGCGACTCGCCCGCCCTTGACGTGGCTGTGCGGCTGCACCGGGCCGGAGCGAAGGTGCGCATCTACGACCCGAGCGTCAACGCCCTGGTCGGCCGACTCCATCCCGATCTCACGGTGGTGGACACCGCGCAGGGCGCCGCTGAAGGGGCCGATTTGCTCATGGTCCTGACGGACTGGCAGGAGTTCAGCAACCTCGATCCTGCCGCGCTCACCGCTCACGCCGAGCCCCGTACGGTCATCGACGCCCGCCGCTGTCTGGACCCGCAGCGCTGGCGGGAGGCCGGCTGGAGCCACGAGCTCCTCGGCCACGTCCGCCCCGCGCTCGGAGCTGGCCGATGACCAAGAGCAACCCGCCCCTCGCGCTCGGAAGATCCACTGTTCACCACGGTGTTGGCGGCACCCGCGGCTTCGTCGTGGCCCCGGTGCGGCACCTGCACGCCCAGGTCCGGCCGCCCGCCAAGGGGCCCCACATTCTGATCGCCCGCGACCTGACACCCGCAGACACGGCGGCATTTGACCTGAGCGAGATCGCCGCGTTCTGCACGAGCGCCGGAGGCCCGACCTCCCACGCCGTGCAGGTCGCCTACAGCCTGGGCATCCCCACCGTGGTTGCCGCCGGGGACGGGGTGCTGGCCGTGCCCGGGGGGCAGATGTGCGCCCTTGACGGCGACACCGGCATCCTCTACGCCGGATTGGCCGGCAGCGACCTGGACGCCGCGACCGCCTACCGGGACCGCGCCCTCGCACAGGCCCGAGCCCGAGCCCGCGCCGCCGCCGGGACCCCACCGGTCACCCTCACCGCAACGATCATGCGCCCGTCTCAGGCCGCCGAGCTGCGCGCGGCCGGCGCCCACGGCATCGGCCTCCTCGCCACCGAGCTGCTGTTCCTCGGCCACGAACAAGACCTCACCGACGAGAACCAGCACTACCGGGCCTACCGCGAGATCGCCCGTGCCGTCGAAGACGCGCCCGTGACGCTGCGCACGCTGGACATCGGCGGCGACAAGGACATGCCGGCGCTGAACCTGCCCCGCGAGGCCAACCCCTTCCTCGGGATGCGGGGCCTGCGCCTGAGTCTGCGCCGACCAGACCTGTTCCTGCCGCAACTGCGGGCGGCCTACCGTGCCGCCCGCGACGACGGGGCCCGCTTGCGCCTGATGTTCCCGATGGTGACCCGCGTCGAGGAGTTCACCCAGGCCGCGCAGACAGCACGAGAGGTCCAAGCCGAGCTGGCGGCCCCCCACCTCCCCCTGGGAGTGATGGTCGAGGTCCCGGCCTGCGCCCTGGCCGCCGACCAATTCATCGAGCACGTCGACTTCCTCAGCATCGGCACCAACGACCTCGCCCAGTACCTCTTGGCGACCTCACGCACCAATCCGGCCCTTGCCCACGACATCAACCCCCTGCACGTCGCCGTCACCCGCACCGTGCGGTCGGTGGCCAAGACCGGCTCCGCGGGCGGCGTTGCCGTGTCCGCATGCGGGGCACTGGCCGGCGACCCTGTGGGCGCCGTCGTCCTGGCGGCCCTGGGCGTTACCGCCCTCACGGTCGCCCTGCCCCACCTCCCCGACGTGCGCGACGCACTGTGCCGGGCCGACGCATCCAGCCTGCGCACGATCCGCGACCACGCGCTCGACACCGGCGGCAGCCGGCACCTGCGGGGCCTCGTCACCACGCTGCTCGACCTCTGAACACACCGCCCCGCCTCCCGCCCCACTCCCCACCCGCGCCCGCCGCCACCCGTACGGCGGGCCCCGAAGGGACCACACCATGTCCTCACGCCCACTGCGACCGATCAGCATCCTGCTCGTCGGCGGCTGCGGCCACTGGGCCGCAGCCGAGAACCACATACCGGCCATCCTCACCCTCAAAAAGCACGGCTTCCCCGTCCGCGTGGCCGCCATCTGCGACCCCCGCGACCCCTACGACCCCTCGCTCCTGGGGCACATGCCCCACCTGAACTCCGTCGTGACGCAGGACCGCCCCGCGTGGGTCCAACCCCAGCCGGGCGAGCCGACCGAAACACTGGAGCGTCGACTGCAGCAGGCCCACCGCGAAGACCACTTCGACATGGTCGTCGTCGCCTGCGACCCCATCGCCCACTTCCCCTACCTGAAGTGGGCAACGGACCAGGGCATCCACGTCCTGTGCGACAAGCCGATCATCTGCGTCGAGGACGCCGCCTTCAACCCCGACCGCGCCGCCGAGATCCGCCGCCGGTTCGACACGCTGCTCCACGCCCACCGCGCGCAGCCCGACCACCTGTTCGCGGTGCCCCTGCGGCGACGCGCCAACGACGCCTTCATACGCGTCGGCGCGCTGATCCGGGATCTCCACGACACCCATAAGCAGTCCCTGACCATGGGCCACATCGACGTCTTTGGCGGCCACTTCCGCCTGCCCGAGGAGTACGCGCTCGGCAACGCGCACGGCTACAGGCACGGCGTGGGCGCGCTGTCCTTCTCCAGCTACCACTACCTCGACGAGATGACCCGCTACCTCCTGCTCGCCCCCGGCCAGATCACCGGCCTGCGCCTGACCCTTCAGTACGTCCGCCGTGTCGGTGACCACCTGGCGACCGGACTCAACGACGTCCTCGGCACGCTCCTGCGGCCCCTGTCCGAGGCTGAGCTCCCCGCTGTGGAACTCACCGACCGCATCGCCCTGGCCGAGATGGACTTCGCTTTCACCGTGGAACTACTCAACTCCCAACAGCAGTCCCTCGGAGTCCTCACCTACAGCTTCACCACCAACTCCTGCTCCAACCGCAGCGTGGGTGTGCTGGCCCTCGACGCTAAGGGCGCCGTCGCCTACCGCGAGAAGGGGCGAATGTCGCAGTACGTCATGGACCTGCACCAGGGCAACCTTCAGCACCTGCGCCTGACCAAGAACGACGCGGCCGGCGAGGCGTACCAAATCCGTCTGGAGCACCGACGCAACCCGCTCGTCGGCGGCACGGGACGACTGGAGACCGTCTACGAGGACGCCCACGACAACAGCGGCGTCACCCCCCGGGACATCACCACGGCCTTCATCACGATGGCCGCCAGCGGCACCCCAGAGCCGACCGTCACCGACAAGATCGCCTTCCTCGACGGACAGGTCCTCACCCACCGTGTGTTCGCCGCCATGTATGAGCTGATCGCGGCCCACCACCACGACGCGCGCCCCTGCCCGTCGGTCCTCGTCGAAATGCCCTGACGCGCAGCACATCCACAAACAAGGAGGCCACCATGAACGCGCAAGGCACCGTGGACCACGGCATCCTCTTCTACCCCCGCGGGGGATCGTCCCTGGTCGTGAAGTACCTGACGGAACAGCTCCGCGCCCAAGGGCGCCCCTCTCGGGTCTTCGCAGGATCACTCGGCGCCCCCGGGGTCACCTCGCACGCGGGGTCCTTCTACGATCCGGCCCACCTGATCGCCTCCGACTACAGCCCTGCCGCCGCCGCCCACACCGCCGGCCGGGACCCCCTGGAGGAACCCGTTCCCCTGCACCCCTCCTACGAGGACCGCACCGACGCGCCGGACCGGGTCTTCTCCGCGGTGTCACCCCGCACCAACACACTCATCGAGGACTACTGGACGAGACAGTTCGCCGCACACGACGCCGGCACGGGCGGCCTGCTCCACCTGCACCACCTCACACCCCAGCACGCCGCCGCCCACCGCCTCGGCCGCACCGTCGTCACAACCCTCCACGGCACCGACCTGAAGTTCCTCCACGCCGCGCAGCGCCGCATGCGCCTGGCCGCCGACCACGGCCTGACCGTCGCCAAACTCGGTCACCGCTTCCGGACGAACCCACGCGCACTGCTCTCCCGCATCGGTCAGCGCGCCGAACCGGCCGCACGCAACGCCGAGGATCTGTTTTGCGACCGATGGGACAACTGGATCCAGGCCGGCTTCTGGACCAGAACCCTGCGGGAACACGCCCACCGCAGCGAGCGCATCGTCGTCATCTCCGAGCAGGACCGCGTCCTCGCACAGACACTCCTACACATCCCCGACAATCGACTCGAAATCATTCCCAACGGGGTTGACATCACCCGCTTCCGGCCCGGCCCCACCCTCAGTGACACCGACAAGCGCACCCTCCTGCACCGCTGGCTGGTTAAGGACCCGCAGGGGTGGCTTCCCCACCACGGCCCCGGCACCATCGCCTACTCGCCCTCCGACATCGACCACATGCTCCGCGACAGTGACGGCCAACGGCGCCCCCTGCTGCTGTGGATGGGCCGCTTCCTGCGCTTCAAGCACCTGGACCTACTCCTCAACAGCTTCGCCGCCCTCCGAGAGAGCGCACCAATCCGCCCAGTCCTCCTCGTCTTGGGCGGCTATCCCGGCGAGTGGGAGGGCGAGCACCCGCACACCCTGGCCAGCCGCCTGGGCATCACCGACGACGTGTACTTCGCCGGATGGCACCCCCACAGCGACCTAGTCGACGGCCTGAACGCATGCGACCTGTTCACGGCCCCTTCCGTGAACGAACCCTTCGGGCTGGTCTACCTGGAGGCGATGGCCTCCGGAATCCCCGTCGTCGCCTCGGCCAGCGGCGGCCCCCTCGGCTTCGTCCGACCCGGCGGCCCCCGGCCCACCGGGTGGCTACCCGCCCCTGGCAATGCGGACGACCTGCACGCCACTTTGCTGAGCGCCCTCACCCACCCTGAGGAGATCGCACGCCGGGGACGCAACGCCCGCGACTTCGTCGTGCAGCACTACAGCTGGACCACCATCGCCGAACGGTATGCGCAGATGTACGACCGCGTCCTGGCAAGCGCCCACGCATAGAGACCACGGCCGGAGTACGTCGCTGGGCCGGGTCCGTCGAGATCTCGACAGACCCGGCCCAGCGACGTACTCCGGCCCCGCTCGGCAACCGCTCACGATCGCCGGACGGGCCGGAAGGTCACGCCGTGCCGCGTACTGTCCTTCGGCCCACGCTCATGTAAGTGAAGCCGAGCGAGCCCATCCGCTGCGGGTCGAGCAGATTACGTCCGTCGAAGATCAGCGGGCGAGCCATCGCGGCCGCCGCCCGGTCCCAGGAGACATCCCGCAGCTCCGGCCAGTCCGTCACGATGATCACCGCGTCCGCGCCGGTCATGGCTTCCACAGGCGTGGCATAGCGAGTGGTCGACGACCACGGAACGGTATCGAGCGGGCGGGCGAGTGGATCCCAGCAGCGGACCGCAGCACCCTCGGCCAGGAGCCGGGAGGCGAGGATCGTGCTCGGGGCCTCGCGCACGTCATCCGTTCCCGGCTTGAACGCGATGCCCAACAAAGCGACGGTCCGGTCATGGAGAAAGCCGTCCAGCTCGTCCTTCAACCGCTGGACCGCCCGCCGCGGCTGGAGGTCGTTCACCTCGATCACGGAGCTGAGCATCTGGAACGAGTACCCGGAATTGCTGGCCATGGCCCGCAACGCCCGGGAATCCTTGGGAAAGCAGCTGCCGCCCCACCCCACACCAGGTCTCATGTAGTGCGGCCCGAGCCGGTGGTCGAGGCCCACCGCACGAACGACGTGCTCAACGTCGGCGCCCGTCGCCTCACAGACCGTCGCGATCTCATTAGTAAAACTGATCTTTGTGGCCAGGAGTGCGTTGGCGGCCAGCTTCACCATTTCCGCCGACGGAATGTCCATCTCGACGACCGGTCCGTCCACACCCTCGTGCAGCTGCGCGACCAGCTTCGCGATCTCGGGATCATCGGCGCCGATCACCACTCGATCCGGGTGCATGAAGTCCCGCACCGCCTGTCCCTCGGCGGTGAACTCGGGGTTCGAGGCGTACCCGACGTGCTGGAGTCCCGCCCGGTCCATCGCAGCCCTGACCCGCGCACCGGTACCCACGGGAACCGTGCTCTTGACCACCACGGCGGCCAGATGACGGGCCCCGCGCAATGCGTCGATGACCTGGAAAATCCTGGACAGGTCGGCGTCCCCGGACGGTGTCGAAGGGGTGTCCACACACACGTACACGACGTCCGCATCCCGGACGGCTTCCTCGGCGTCGAGGGTGAACGTCAGGCGGTCGGTGTTCTCCGCGACCAACTCGCCCAACCCGTCCTCATGGATTGGGACACCGCCGTTGTGGAGAATGTCGATGCGCTCCTTTTGAATGTCACGAACGACGACCTTATGCCCCAGCTTGGCGAAGCAGGCGCCGGTCACGAGGCCGATGTAGCCCGCACCGAAAACAGCGATTCGGCGTTTCTCCAGCATTGGTCCGTTCACCCTTCTGGCGTCGAGACGCCCTGCCCCTCAGCCCCATCCGACCATAGAGCACGCTGTGAGCGTGTTTGTTGGGCCTGTGTCGTGGCTGGGGTGTGACGGGGCAGTCCCCAGCAGCGTGTGTTGCACTTCCGCGTTCAAGTGCTTACGTCGTAAGCTCTCGCGCCACGGAGCCCTCCCCACCCGAGGTGTAGAGCCGAGCTGGGAAGGGGGTGTTTACGACATAAGCACCCCCTTCCGCCATTGACGGGGAGTCGTCTGCTGTCGGTTGTTGGGTGTTGAGGCGTGGGTGGCCGGCTGCCGCGCAGCATTTGCATGGCCCTCTGTAGGGGCAGCGGGTGCGAAAGGCGTTGTTCGCCGGGCGGGCGTGACGTCGCCGCTGGTGCCCGCCGTGCGGGATCGGCCGTGAAGTTCTGGTGAACCCTCCCGCCCCACGGGATCGCTCTTTTTCGCAGGTCAGAGCCGGTTTTCCCTGTGGGGATGATTAGCGTTGCGAAGGTCCAGAGGCGTAACGCCTGGCGGTACTACGTGCGTGGGGTGGCCTTCGGGGACGGTCGCCGTCCGGCCCGCACGCCGATGAAGGACGCCCAGGAGCAGGCCGGGCTCCCGCCTGGGGTGTGGATGGGGCGCGGCCTGCCTGCCCTCGGGTTCACCGCCGGGCAGACGGTGACGCAGCGACAGATGGAGCTGCTGTTCGGGCAGGGTCGGCACCCGGATGCCGACCGCATCGAGCGCGAGCTTCTGGACGACGGCGCCGACCTGGAGACGGCGCGGCTGGCCACGGTCCTCGGGCAGCCGATCGAGGACATCGAGAAGCGGAAGCAGATCCCGCTGCTCGCGCTCGACTTCGTGTTCCGCCCGCAGGCATCCCTGATCGTCCTGTGGGCGCTGGGAGACGAGAAGACGTGCCGGGTCATCGAGCAGGCGCACGAACGGGCCATCGCCACTGTGCTGCAGTGGCTGGAGGATGAGGTCGCGGAGACCCGGTGGTCCTCCGGCCGCGAGCGTGCAAAGACGCCGACCCTGGCCGTCGCGGCGTACCGGCACTTCGACAACAGAGACGGTTTCCCTCTACTCCATGACCACTGCCTGATCCTGAACCGGGTGCAGCGCCTGGACGACGACGGAGAGCCTGTGTGGGGCGCCCTCGACACCCGCCGCCTGTACCAGCACGTCGTGGCGGCCGGGACGCTCTACACCCTCACGATGACGACCGAGGTGTGTGAAGAGCTGGGCCTGGCGACCGTGCCCCGGGAGGTGACGCCGGGCCTGCGACCGTCCCGTGTCTGTGGTCCGTCAGGTCACACGGCCGGGAGTTCGGCGTCGAACCAGGTGATGAAGGTGAGCGCGGAGCCACCGAAGTGCTTGCGGACCCGGGTCTGGACCCTGTCTGTCAGTCTCGTGTGAGACGCGGAGTTCGTGGCCGGGAACGAGGTCGTGGGCGGTGGTCTCGCCGCAGCCACACGTGCAGTCGCGAATGTGGAAAGGGGGTTACTCTTCCGGCGGCCGCCGAGCCGGGCAACCACTTCACCCCGACGTCCTTGCGGCCATCCTCAACGACCTCGGCATCCCCACCACCGCCGGCCGCACCGCCGCGATCCGACAGCACGTCCTGGAGATGCCCGCCCCGGTCGTCGCGGAGGCTCTGAGCTATCACCGGGTTACCACGGCCAAGCTGGCCTCCGAAGCCGGAGGCACCTGGAGCCGATACGCCTCTGGCAACCACTGGTGCTCACCACCAGGCTGGACCCCACGGAGGACTACCTGAACCTGCCGTCGGCCCTGAATGGATCGTGAGGCTGGTCCGCCGTTTCAGCGCGAGCAGACTGCCCGGGCCTACTCAAGGAGCAGCCGCACCAACTGGTCCAGCTCTTCGGCATACGGGGACTCGGCGAGGGCCTGGCGCACTGTCTGCCGGAGCTTCACGAAGTTCTTCGACTCGTCCAGGCCGAGCTCGGCGATCTCCCGCGGTCGGGTGAATCTGGAGGCGCGTTCCGGCCTGGGACTGGGCTGTCTGGATTGCGGCCGAAACACTGGTCGCACCCTAGTCGACGATGTGGGGAGTAGCGGTGAGCATCATCGGGACGTGGAACCTGGAGAACTTCTGTCGGCCGCTGCCACCGGGCAGCCCACCCTCCACCACCAAGTGTGCAGCCAAGGACGACGCCGCCTACGAGGACAAGGTCGACGCCCTGGGCGGGGTGATCACCGAGATCGGGCCGGACTTGCTCGGGGTGCAGGAGGTTGGCAGCCAGGAAACCCTGGAGGACCTGGTGAAGAAGCTGACGGGAACCTGGCACACCGCCATCTCGGACCACCCCGACGGTCGCGGCATCCGGGTGGGCGTCATCAGCCGCTGGCCCCTGCTCGACATCCAGCAGCGCGTCAACTTCCCCGCCCACCTCGGCGCGGTCCAGGTCGAGGACGACGCCAGCACCATCCACGAGATGGGCCGCGGCGGCCTGGCCGTCCGCGTAGAGCCGGCCCCCGGCAAGAGTCTCCACGTGGCCGTGTGCCACCTCAAATCGAAGCTGTTGACCTTCCCCGGCAACCAGCACAGCACCCACGACGAAGGCCTGCGCGCCCGCTACGCCGCCTACGCCCTCTTCCGCCGCAGCGCCGAAGCCGTCACCATGCGCGCCCTGGCCGACGAGCTGCTCCAGGGCGAGGGCACCAACCGCGATGTCATCGTGCTGGGCGACTTCAACGACGACTGGCAGGCTGCCACCACCCAAATCCTCTACGGCCCGCCCGGTTCGCAGATCGGCACCGGCGGCTTCGACCACCCCGACCAGGGCGACGCCAAACGGCTGTGGAATCTCGCCCCGCGCATCCTCGAACAAGGCGGCTACTCCCGCGTCTTCGAAGGCCAGCACGAGCTCATCGACCACATCCTCATCAGCCACTCCCTGTTGGGCAAGCTTCAGGAAGTCCACACCGCAACCAACAAGCTGCCGTCCGTCGTGGCCACGCACCCGGCCGCGCCGCACGACAAGCCGTCCGACCACTCGCCCGTGGTGGCCACGTTCAACCTCTAGCCAGCCTTCGGGGAGATCGACCTGGGCGCGGCCGATCCGCTCGACGCTGCTCGCAAGGCCCTGGCGATTCAGCGCGACACCGCGTCCTGGGTCACTGTCTTCACTGTCCACGGTGACACGCAGACGGTCACCGTCGACCTGGATCCGTCCTGCGGCGGAGTTCCGCATGTCGTTCTTACCGCCTGACGAACCCCCGCGCCCCGGTACGGCCCCGCGCCGCACCGGGGCGCAAGGGTGGGCTGACACCTGCTGGGTCCGGCCAGGAGCGGGAGGTGGAGGAAGTCTCGGACCGACGGGAGCGCATCGGGGGTCATCGGATCCGCTCCTTACTGCCGGCCGGATGCGGCGACGCTGGCGTCGCGGTGACGGTACCCGACCACCGCTGCTGTCCATGCGACGCGGGCTTCCCAGGCGCTGTGCCCGGGAAGCCCCTACCTGATGGGTAGTTGTGTCAGCTGACCTGGAGGGTCAGGTTCTTGGGCCAGTGGGCCTGGTTCAGGTGGGCGAACAGGTTCTTGATGTCGGCGGGGGCGAGCTTGATGCAGCCCTTGGACTTGTAGCTGCCGTGCCATCGGCTGGCGCCGTTCTTGGTCATGTTGCTGTGGATGAACAGATCGCCGCGCAGGACGGCCGTCTGGCCGTGCTCGGGGTGGCAGGTCTTGTCAGCGAGGTGGATGGCGTAGCCCTTGATCGCAGTGTCGCGGTTGGTCTGGTGCCCGAGGATCTTGTAGGTGCCGCTGGGCAGCCAACCGCGTTCCTTGGCACACTCGTTCGTGCTGCCCATGCCGGACCCGGCACGGTAGCTCTTGATGAGCTGGCCGTCGTGGTAGAGGGCGAGTTTCGAGTTGCCCGGAGCGTTCCAGTTCTTGATGAACTTCAGCACGTACCCGCGCGGAGCGGGCGTGGTGCTGGCGAGGCCGTTCACCAGGGCGTTCCAGGTGTCGGGTCCGACGGCGCCGTCGGGGATGAGGTGGTGCTGGCGCTGGAAGGCCTTCACCGCGGCCGCGGTGCGGGAGCCGAACACGCCATCTGCCTTCGCCGCGTGCCCCCGCGCGGTCAGGAGCTGCTGGGCCGCAGTGACCGCGTGCCCGCGGCTGCCGGGGCGCACGGTGACGATCAGCGCGTTCCAGGTGTTGGTGCCGACGGCGCCGTCGGGGTTGAGGTGGTGCTGGCGCTGGAAGGCCTTCACCGCGGCCGCGGTGCGGGAGCCGAACACGCCGTCCGCCTTCGCCGCGTGCCCCCGCGCGGTCAGCAGGTGCTGTACTGCGCTGACCGCCGGCCCGCGGCTGCCGAAGCGCAGCGTGGGCCAGTGCCGGGCGTGCGAGGCGCCAACGGCCTTCGCGCCCGGGTGGGCGGCGTTCAGAGGCTGGGCCAGGCGCGCCGGATGGGTGGTGCCGGCGTCGTGGGCGGCGGCGGTGCCAGCGGGCGTGGCCAGGCCGAGTACGGAAAGACTCCCAGCGCAGGCGGCTGTGGCGGCGGCGATCCGCAGGCTCGTGCGGTACTTCGCGTTCATGATGGTTAGTCCTTTCGTGTCATGTCTCCGGGCATGTCCGTGACGCGCCAGGGCACGGCGCGGCCAGGGACTACCGGGAAAGGGGATTGGCCGGGACGTTCTCTCCGGCTGACGACCACCTTGGACCATGTTCCGAGCCGGTTCTACGCTGTGCGCGGTACCGGCCATACGTGCATATACATGGCAGCGCGTATGGGGTTTGACCTGGTGTTTTGAACCGGATATAGGGAGCGTGCGGGTGGACCCCCAGCCTCGAAACGACGCCGACAGCGGCGAGGAGCCGCCGACTTCCGCAGGAATCGAGCTGGGGCAGACACTCAAGCGCTGGCGCGAGGAGAGCAACCGGAGCCAGAACGTGGTCGCCAAGAAGCTGGGGACCAAACAACCGACGGTCTCACGATGGGAATCGGGGGCCACACTCCCCGCCGTCGAGGCGATCCAGGCGCTCTGGCGGATCCGCACGCAGGCCACCGAAACGCCATCGAGCGATACGGAACTCGACCGGGCTCTGGAACTGCACCAGCGCGCGGAGATGGAACGCGGCCGCGGCCCCAAGCTGTCCTCGACACCAGCACCCCAAACCACGACGGCCTCAGCGTCTTCACCCGTGCCAGCGGAAACCGGAAGGAAGAGGACCGTGCTGACGATCCTCGCTGCCTCAGGGGCCGTGGTCCTGGTCGTCGCGTTCCTGGCCTGGCACTTCGCCGGCTCCACCCAAACCGGAGGGGCGGACCGCCCTTCGGCATCAGCGGCATCGGCCCGGCCCGCGCCGCCCGCCACATGCAGTGGCGCCTCCTGCACGTCCGTGGAGCCGACCACCACGGTGTGCGCGCAGGATGCCGTGACCGCATACAGCGGCCGTAGCTACGGAGTTCTCGTAGAACTGCGCTACAGTCCCCGCTGCCACGCCGCCTGGGCCAAGATGAGCGGCACCTCCCAGGGAGACCGCATCACGCTCGCCATCGGGCACGACGATGAAAACTCACAGGAGTACCGGCAGCAGACCGGACACGACGCTCACACCCGCATGATTCACGTGGACGACCTGAGCGGCGTCCGCGCCTGCGCCATCGTCGAGGGCCGGGGCACCGTCTGCGCCACCAAGGCTGCCTCCGGCACCACTCGACCATGATCGGCCGCCCTGACGTGTAGCGGGGAATTGGGCGCCGGAGGTGGCCGTACGGGTGCAGCCACCCCACCCAGGCCAAGGTCAGGCCGGGTTGGTAGGGGCTGGCTGCTGGGTCGCGAGGATGTCGAGGAGCTCCCCGAACGTGATCTTCACGTCGTCGTAGCCGAAGTCGAGGGATTTCAGCAGAGCGTCCCATCGCTCAGGAGCCGTACCGCATTCTCGATTTCGCTGAACGGCCGCGAGTCCGGAAGGATGGACGGCATGATCCAGCACTTGCGGCTTTCTCGCTTCGTCGTCCCTGCCGCCGCTGTCGTCGCCGGTGTCCTCGCCCTGACCGCATGCGAAAGCGGCACGCAGGCCGACTCCAAGGCAGCGGCGCCGACGGCGATCACCACGTCCTCCGCGCCGTCCGCATCAAGCACCGCTCAGACTGCGGTCATCCCCGTACTACAGGGCGAGACCTACGGGCAGGTGCAGGAAGAACTCGTCGGCCAGGATCTGCCGGCCGTGCGCATCACGGCCACAGCCCTGCATAAGGACGTCACACTTCCCACCGACCACAGCGACTGGCACATCTGCGAAATTAGCCCCGCGCCCGGCACGAAGGTCACCGCCACCACCACCGTTACCGTCAAACTCGCCCAGAAAGCCGGTGACTGCGCCACCAGTTTCCACGGCTACCTCCACCAGAAGAACGACCCCGCCTACACCCCGCCCACAACCTCGGCTCCCCAGCCCGTCAAGTCCCACACGCCTGCCCCAACAAAGACCACCACCAGGCCTGCCGGAAGCTCCATGACCACCTGCCCGGACGGCAAGCAGGGATATGCCTGTACCTCCAACGGGCACCCTGTCGTTGACGGACAGTTCTGCCCCAACGCCGACCGCGGTCGCACCCTGAAGGCCACCAACGGCACCATGGTCACCTGCTCTTACGACCCCAGCGTCAAGCCGTACCGCTGGCAGTAACGCCGACACGGTCGGAGCGCCGAGACCAGCGTGTACCCTCCCGGGCCTCGACACTGTGGTGGGTCCTGTCGATCTGAGCCCGCCACTGCGGCCCCAGGCCATGAAGGCGGCGTCCTGCCCTGCTGGCGCGCCCGGGTTCGGCGAGGTGCTGCTCGTCGATGCGCATGCCCCCTCCGACGAGGCCGTGCACCAGGCCGGTTCGCCGACGGGTGCGCAACCGCCCGGACGGGTGACCACAGCACCTGTGCCCCCTCGATCGCCAGCCGGGCATGACCAGGAGCCGCCCCCAGCGAAGAAGACGCTGCCGCGCGCAGCCCCAGCGCATGCAACGGCTCGAACACGCGCGCCGATCTTGGTGCGTTTGTTAAGACGGGGCGGCCAAGCGCATCTCCCGTCGCCGTGCCCGCGTGTTGTCGGCGTTGTCAGTGGTGGCGGGCACGATGGCGGTCATGACAACCACCGATGCTGTGATTGGCGACGACGCCGCGTACGCGGATGCGGTCCGGACCGCGGTGAAGGCCGCGGCCGCCTACTACGCGGGCGGCGACAGCCCGCTCGACGATGACGCCTACGACCGTCTGGTGCGGGCGATAGCCGCGTGGGAGGCCGGGCATCCCGACCGGGTGCTGGCCGAGTCGCCGACGGGGAAGGTGGCTGGGGGTGCCACCCAGGGGGATGTGCCGCACGTCCAGCCGATGCTGAGTCTGGACAATGTGTTCTCCGCCGAGCAGTTCGAGGCATGGGCGGCGTCACTTCAGCGGCGGATCGGCCGGCCGGTCACTGCGTGGAGTGTCGAGCCGAAGCTGGACGGTCTGGCGCTGGCCGCCCGCTACCGCGACGGCCGGCTGGTGCAGCTGCTCACCCGCGGGGACGGGACGGCCGGGGAGGACGTCTCCCACGCCATCGGCACCCTCACAGGCCTGCCGGAGCAGCTGGCCGAACCGGTGACGCTGGAGGTACGCGGTGAAGTGCTGATGACGGCCGCCCAGTTCGAAACGGCGCTCGCCCTCCGAGCGGAGCACGGCGGGGAGCCGTTCGCGAATCCGCGCAACGCCGCGGCGGGCACGCTGCGGGCCAAGGACCGCGCCTACCGCCTTGAGATGACGTTCTTCGGCTATGGCTGCCTGCCGCTGCCGGCCACCTCCGAGGACCTCGCGGCACGCCTGACCGCCTCCTCACACAGCGACGTCATGTCCCTTATCGCCGTGCTCGGCGTGCACACCACGGCTGCCACCAAGGTGCCCGGCCGCACCGCGGGCACCACCGCGCAGGTGCAGGGATGTGTGGAGGAGATCGCTGCGCTGCGCGCCGAGCTGCCGTTCGGTATCGACGGCATCGTCATCAAGGCCGACCTGGCGGCCGACCAGGAGGCGGCCGGATCCGGCTCGAGGGCGCCGCGTTGGGCCGTCGCGTGGAAGCTCCCGGCGGTGGAGAAGGTCACCACCCTGATCGGCGTGGAGTGGAACGTGGGCCGCACCGGCATCATCGCTCCCCGGGCCGTCCTGGAACCCGTCGAGATCGAAGGCTCCACCGTCACCTACGCCACGCTGCACAACCCCGCCGACATCACCCGCCGCGACCTGCGCATCGGCGACCGCGTGATGGTCTACAAGGCCGGCGACATCATCCCCCGCATCGAAGCCCCCGTCGCCCACCTGCGCACCGGCGCCGAGCAGCCCATCGCCTTCCCCGATGCCTGCCCGCAGTGCGGCTCGGATATTGACACCTCCGAGCAGCGCTGGCGCTGCGAACGCGGCCGCGACTGCCACCTGGTCGCCTCCGTCTCCTACGCCGCCGGCCGCGACCAGCTCGACATCGAAGGCCTCGGCCTGACCCGTGTCGTCCAGCTCGCCTACGCCGGCCTCATCCACGACTTCGCCGACCTGTTCACCCTGACCCGCGACCAGCTTCTGGCGCTGGAGCGGATGGGGCCGACCAGCACCGACAACCTCCTCGCCGCGATCGAGCAGGCCAAGAACCAGCCACTGTCGAGGGTGCTGTGCGCGCTCGGTGTACGCGGCACCGGACGGTCGATGTCCCGGCGCATCGCCCGCCACTTCGCCACCATGGAAGCGGTCCGTGCCGCCGACGCCGAGGCGATGCAGCACGTCGACGGCATCGGCACCGAAAAGGCACCGGTCATCGTCGCCGAGCTGGTCCAGCTCGCCCCCGTCATCGACAAGCTCGTCGCCGCCGGGGTGAACATGACCGAACCCGGCGCCACACCGACCGCCGACACCAACGCCGCCGACGGTGCGGCGGACACGGAGGCGGTGACGACGGGACCGCTTCACGGCCTGACCGTGGTCGTCACCGGCGCCATGACCGGTCCGCTTCAAAAGCTCAGCCGCAACCAGATGAACGAACTCATCGAACATGCCGGCGGCAGGTCCTCCTCCAGCGTCTCCAAGCGCACCTCGCTCCTGGTCGCCGGAGAAGGCGCCGGATCCAAACACGCCAAGGCCCAGAACCTCGGCATCCGCATCATCTCGCCCGACGAGTTCGCAGGTCTCCTCGCCGACCTTGCCCCCTGACCGCCCGCTGCCACCTCGACAACCAGGGCCGGCAGCCCGCCGCCTGACCGTCTCGCGGTGGCTTCGGCCGCCACCCACCCCACACTCTCCGCAGGCATCCCTTGGAATTGATCATCTAGGAACGCACGCCTGCCGCGCGCGAGCTGCTCTGTCAACGCGGCTGCGCCGAACCCTTCCAAACCCGACGGACGTGACCGAGACAGGGGTAACTACCGGAACTGTGCCGGCATGTCAGACCCGGCACGTACGCTGACCTCAACACCACGAGCATTGACAAAGAAACAGCAAAGCCCCGCAGACTCCACAGGTCAGAAAGGGTGCTCCCCACGTACGTGGGGGTGATCCGGTCACACCCTCGTCATCCCGAGGCAGCACGTCGTGCTCCCCACGTACGTGGGGGTGATCCGACGGTCAGCATCATGGTCCAGTACCGGGCGTCGTGCTCCCCACGTACGTGGGGGTGATCCGCCGTTCAGCAGGCTGAGGAGGTACTGGCGGACCGTGCTCCCCACGTACGTGGGGGTGATCCGTTGCAGTGGGATGGCGATCTGTCCGTCGATGTGTGCTCCCCACGTACGTGGGGGGTGATCCGGCCGGGTTCCGCCCCTCCGGGCGGCTACGGCAGTGCTCCCCACGTACGTGGGGGTGATCCGCCGATACCGACGCCGACGCCGACGGCCCCTCAGTGCTCCCCACGTACGTGGGGGTGATCCGATCCAGCAGTTCACGCGGTACATCAGCATCCTGTGCTCCCCACGTACGTGGGGGTGATCCGGGTGGCCTGGCGCGGGTAGAGGCGCTTCCCACGTGCGCGTGGGGTGATCCGTCGGCAGGGTCGTACGTCCGGTGGGCCGGGGAAGTGTTCCCCACGCTTGGTGGGGGTGCTGTTCGGGGAGGGATTCGTGTCTGACGACGTTTTCGAGTGTCGTATCTGGGGGAAGTCCGAGGGGCTGCCGCCGGGTGTGTCGCACTACCCGCTGCTGTGCCATCTGATCGATACGGCCGTGATGGCAGATGTCCTGTGGGACGTCTACCTCAACCGTGCGCAGCGGCGGCTGATCGCGGCCGGGCTGGGGGTCGGCGAGGATGAGGCGCGGCGGGTGGTGGCGTTGTGGGCGGGGCTGCACGACATCGGGAAGGCGATCCCCGGGTGGCAGGCGTACCGGGCGGATCTGGCGGAGGCGCTGCACGGTGGCGGATTTCCGGGAGTGCCGGCGGTGGATGCGGAGGCGGTCGGCCGTCACGAAGCAGCGTCGCAGCTGCTTGGGCCGTCGCTTCTGGCGGGGCTGGGCTGGCCGGTGACGGGCGGTGCGCGGGACGGGCTGCCCGGGGTGGTGGCCGGGCAGATCCTCGGTGGGCATCACGGCCGGTTTCGTGAGCCGACTGTGCCGGGTGCGGTGGCCGATCCGGTCCCGTTCTGGCCGGGCCTCGGTGTGGGACGGTGGCAGTCCGAGCGGGAGGCTGTCGCCCGGGTGCTGGCCGAGATTACTGGCGCCCCGCCGTTGGGCGCCCTCGACGGGCGCGCGACGGTCCCGGCCGCGGCGATCACCGTCGTCACCGGCCTGATCGTCCTTGCTGACTGGCTCGTTTCTCAAGAGCACCACCTCGCCCGCCGGGCCCGTCGAGTGCCCGCCGTGCTGGACTCGGCGGCCGCGCACGCGTGGGCGAAGGCCAGCCGCCAGCAGGCCCGGAGCCTGGTCGAGGAGGCCGGGCTCGAAGTGCCGGTGCTCACTGGGTCGGCCGTCTCGTTCACCGACATGTTCGGCTACATCCCGATCACCACGCCGAATCTGCTGCAGCAGAGCATCGCCACGTACTTGCCCGGCATGCTGGCTGACGCGGCCGGCCTGACGCTGGTGACCGCTCCGACTGGCGACGGAAAGACCGAGGCCGCTCTCTATGCCGCGTCTCTCATGGGCTGCGCGGCCGGTACGCACGGCATATACCTGGCGTTGCCGACGCAGGCCACTACCGACCAGATCCACGGCCGCCTCGTCGACTGGGCAACCGCGAACCTGCCGAGCGCCGTCACCCGTCTCCACGGCTCCTCATGGATGCATCAGCCCGATGGCGAGGCCGAACCGCGCGTCATCCACGGCGACACCGGCCAGTCGGTTGAGGCAACCCGCTGGCTCCTGCAGTCCAACCGGCATGGCCTCCTCGCTCACCTTGCCGCGGGAACCATCGACCAGGCCCTGCTGGGGATGCTGCCGCTCAAGTACGGGCAGCTCCGCCACCTCGGCCTGTCCGGGAAGACTCTCATCATCGACGAAGCGCACTCCTACGATGCGTTCACTCACGCGCTTCTCCTGCGCCTGCTGGAGTGGTGCGGCGCCTGGCAGGTCCCGGTCGTCGTCCTGTCCGCTACCCTCACCGGCGACACGGCCGCCGGGCTGGTCAATGCTTACCGGTCCGGTGCCGGACACACCCGGCCCGCCAAGATCGAACCTGCCTACCCTGGCTGGTCGTTCACCGACGCCACTACCGGCCAGACCTGCACCCCGCCCGTACCCGTCGGCACCAGCCGGGGCCGCAACCTGCACATCCGCCTTGCCCCCACCCGACTCGGCGCCCCGCGTGAGCAGGCGATCATCCGCGAACTCGGCCAGCTCGCCGAACACGGCGGCTGCGCCGCGGTCATCTGCACCACCGTCGCCCAGGCTCAGGCCACCTACCGCGCTCTCGCCGCCGCCGGTACCAGCACCGAGCTGCACCTCCTGCACGCACGTCTTCCGGCCCACCAGCGCGCCGCCAACACGCAAGCTGCCGAGATTGCGTTCGGCCGCGTCAACAAGCCCACCACCCACCGTCCGGCCCGCGGCGTCATCGTCGCCACCCAGGTCATCGAGCAGTCTCTCGATCTCGACTTCGACCTCATCATCAGCGACCTCGCCCCCCTCGCCCTGCTCCTGCAGCGCGCCGGACGCGCCTTCCGCCACGGCCCCGAAGTCTGGGCAGCCGCGGGCCTTACCCGGCCGGCATGGGCCGGAACCGAACCCCGGATGACTGTCCTTTCCCCCCTCACCGCTCAAGGCGCCGCCGACTTCCACCCCGGCCCCTGGGGCGACGTCTACCCCGAGTCCCTCCTCCACCGCACCCACGAAATCCTCGACCAACACACTGGACCCATCAACATCCCCGGCGACGTCCAACGCCTCGTGAACGCCGTCTACGACCCCGTGTTCGCCTCCCGCACCCCCGACGCCCTGTTCAACGCTGACCGCAACCGGATCGCCGACGACGCCGCCCGCGCCGCCATCGCGCGCCTCGTCCTGGTCCCCGCCCCCGGCCGCACCCGGACCGCGAACCTCCACCGCCTCACCGACTCCAACGCCGACCCCGACCTGATCACCACCCGACTCGGCGCCGACAGCGTCCACCTCGTCCCCACCTTCACCAGCAAGACCGGCCAACCGTTCCTCGACCCCGAGAACACCGTCGAGCTCCCCCTCACCGGAGACACCACCGACGGACGGTTCAGCCGCGCCCAAGTCCGGCAGATCATGAACTACGCCGTACCGATGCGCGCCGGTGCCTGGCTCACCCAACTCACGCCCGACCAGCAACCCCCGACCACGTGGGCGCGCGAGCCGCGCCTGAAGCGGCTCGTCCTCCTGCCCCACCACCCCACGCCATCCGGCTACGAAGCCCCACCGATCGGCGGCCGCCACCTCCACCTCCACCCCGTACTCGGTATCGTCGAAGCCCGATGACCAGTAAGCCCGGTAAAGAAACGGAAAAGCCCTCGCATCCATGCAGGTCGCGAAGGGTTCTCCCCACGCATGTGGGGGTGGTCCGCGCTCTTACGTGGTGGTGGGCGCGAACGAGAGGTTCTCCCCACGCATGTGGGGGTGGTCCGGCGGTATGGCTCGCCCCGACGTTACCTTCTGCGTTCTCCCCACGCATGTGGGGGTGGTCCGTAACTGTGCACCCATGGGGTGCCCATACCTTAGTTCTCCCCACGCATGTGGGGGTGGTCCGAAGAGCGACCTCGACAAGCTCACCGACCGGGCGTTCTCCCCACACATGTGGGGGTGGTCCGCCACGGCCGCCCCTCATCCGGCCCACCGGCACGTTCTCCCCACGCATGTGGGGGTGGTCCGCGGATCACCCCGGACGGGCTCAAGCTGGACCCGTTCTCCCCACGCATGTGGGGGTGGTCCGTGCGCGGCCTTGGACTCGTCGCCGAGGCGGATGTTCTCCCCACGCATGTGGGGGTGGTCCGTTCATCGAGTTCACCAAGGAAAGCCTCCAGCTGTTCTCCCCACGCATGTGGGGGTGGTCCGATCTGGCGTTGGGTTCGGTCGTGTGGCGTGACGTTCTCCCCACGCATGTGGGGGTGGTCCGTCAACGGCCAGGACGTATGGGAAGGACGGCGGGTTCTCCCCACGCATGTGGGGGTGGTCCAAGAGCGTGTCGGCGCTCAGCGGAGCCGTGTCCGTTCTCCCCACGCATGTGGGGGTGGTCCGCTCCACCTGCCCGCTCTCGTCGAGCACGACGAGTTCTCCCCACGCATGTGGGGGTGGTCCGGCCGTCATTGGAGAACTGATCGAGGCCCGGAAGTTCTCCCCACGCATGTGGGGGTGGTTCGGAGCCCATGAGCGGCTGGGCCCGCCACTCCGAGTTCTCCCCACGCATGTGGGGGTGGTCCGACCCAGAACGGCCTGCCCTACCAGTGGGCCGGGTTCTCCCCACGCATGTGGGGGTGGTCCGAGGACGGCGTGCATGGCGCGGAGCTCGGCGCGGTTCTCCCCACGCATGTGGGGGTGGTCCGAAGGCCGGGGTGGACCTGGAGCAGCTGCTGCCGTTCTCCCCACGCATGTGGGGGTGGTCCGCACGACGGGCCCGGTACCAGCCGGGCCCGCCTGTTCTCCCCACGCATGTGGGGGTGGTCCGCTGGACGGGCTGCGGGACGATTACAAGGACATGTTCTCCCCACGCATGTGGGGGTACTCCGGCGGCCTGCGCCAGATCGGCCTTGTTGGACTGGTTCTCCCCACGCGGGTGGGGTGCTCTGCTGATCGGCTATTCGCAGCTGAACTTCCCGACTTCTCCCCGTGGCAGGCGTCCAGATCACTTTCCCACGTCGGTGGGGGTTCCAGTCATAAGCGCCGGCGTTGTCAGTCCTGCCGTATACGGTCGGCCGGGTGGGTACTCAATACGATGAACCGCCCCCGGTGCGGAGGGGGTTGGACGTGGCGATCGACCCGTGGGTTGACGTCACGATGACCGATGGCAGCCCTGGTCGGTTAGGTCTCGCTGGTCTTCTGGCCGAGGCGCACCGTATCGAAGCGCTGGCTGTGGGGATGCCGCCCGCGGAGTGTGGTCTGCTGCGCATTCTGTATGCGCTGGGGCTGCGGGCGGCCGGGCTGGAGGAGATGACCGGCGGTGACCGGTACGCGCTCCTGGAGGCTGGCCGGTTTGATCCCGAGCTGGTGGCCGGGTACTTCAGCCAGTATGAGGGCCGGTTCGGGCTGTTCGACCCGGCCCGTCCGTGGATGCAGGAGCCGCGGCTTCCCGGCCAGATGGATACCGTCCTTGAGTCCGGGCGCCGTAAGGGCGAGCGGGTGCGGAAGTCGAGCGGGGTCGGGAAGCTGGCGTGGGGCCGGGCGTCGGCGACGAGTTCGGCGTGGTTCGGGCCGTTCCACGACGGGAATCCGGTGCCGGTTCCGGCTGCCGAGGCGGCCCTGCACCTGGTTGCTTGGCTTTGGTACGGGCAGGGCGGGCCGCAGGGCCCGGACCGTACGACGAAGACGCAGAAGAAGCGGCACGCGTCGGTGGCGCCGCTGCGGGGCCTGGTGTCGTATCACCCGACGGGACGGACGCTGTTCGAGACGATCGTGCTGGGGATCCCGGAGGTTGAGGAACCCCCGGAGGTGGACGCGGACCTGGCGCCGTGGGAGGCGGACGTGCTGCCCGACCCGGACGGCACCCTGCCGGAGGCGGCCGGGCCGGTGAGTCTGCTGACGGCGCGCGCGCAGCACGCTCTGCTGCTGGTCCCGGACGACGAGCGTTCGAGTGCCAGCGACTTGTACGTGTCGTGGGCGTGGCCGGACACTCTTCCGGCGGTGCGGGATCCGTACGTGATGTGGCGGGAGAGCGAGAAGGGCACGCCGTATCCGCAGCGGGCCCAGGTCGGGCGGTCCTTGTTCCGTGACCTGGATGGGCTGCTGCTGCACGCCAACCCGGGTGCGGTCGCGCGGCGACCGCTGATCATGGACGCGATCCACGACGTCCCCGCGACCGTGCTCACACATGTGGGGGTGACGGCGTACGGGTTCGAGCAGAGCCGGGAGAAGGGCGGCGGTGAGGTCGGCTGGTACCGGTCGGCGACCCCGCCCGTGCTCGTGGCGCTGCGCGAGGAGGAGGCGGCGAACACGGCGCGGATCGCGGTGGTGCGGGAGCGGGCGGAGCTTGCCGGGTCGCGGCTGGTGTGGGCGCTGGATTCGGTGTGGAAGGAGACGGCCGTCCCGGCTGGGGGGAAGGTGCCGCCGTCGCCGTGGGGGAAGGCGGCCGAGGCCGGGTACTGGCCGCGGGCCGAGGCCGCGTTCTGGGAGATCCTCGGCGGCGGGGAGTGGGACAGCGCGCCGGAGGCGTTCGGGCGGATCGCGCTCGATGTGTACGACCGGCTGACCCGTGAGGCCGCCGACGCTGACGATCCGCGCACCGTGCGGGCCGCGGTCGTGCACCGGCGCAAGGTGCTGTCGGCGTTGCGTACCGGCTCAGTGAAGACCGACCAGGGGAAGGGGAACGCCGCATGAGCAGCAGCGAGCCTGCCAGGGGGCGGGCCGAGCGGGACCGCTTGGCGCAGGCGGATCGGTTTGTTGCAAGGATCGTCGCTGTGTGCCGCCGGGATACCGGGGCCGGGCAGGCGATCCGGTCGGCTGTCGGCCGGACCCCGGCTGAAGCCGTCCGTGCACACCGGTACGTGGCCCGGCACATCCGGGAGATGCCGGCCCAGGCGGAGGAGTGGGCGCACTACTCGGTTGCCGGGCTCGTTGCCCTGTATGACCCGCGAGCCAAGCCCGCCAAGGACCACTTGGTCACCGATGGCCAAAGCGTCGAGGAGGCAGCGGCGCTGACCTGGGGTGAGCGGCTGTACGGGCGGAACCTCGGCGGCGTCCTCGCCGCGCTCGATGCCCCAGGTGTGCGGGGTGAGGACGACCCCGAAGGGCCTTCCGCGCGACGGCTGCAGTCCCTCGCCCGTGAGGATCTCACCGGCCTGCACACCACCCTGCCCGGCCTCCTGCGTCGCGTGGCATCCGGGCGGCTGCTGCCCGACTGGGCCGTCCTGCTGCACGACCTGAGCGGCTGGGACCGCGACCAGGCCCGCGACGCCGCCGCGCTGCGCTGGTCGACCGCCTACTACACCCACCTTGCCCGTACCGTCCGTACCGGAAGCGAGAAGTAGACCGATGCCGTTCCTGACCCTGCACGCGGTGCAGACCATCCCGTACGCCAACCTCAATCGTGACGACCTCGGTGCGCCGAAAACCCTCACCTTCGGTGGCGCGACCCGGATCCGAATCTCCTCCCAGTCCCTGGGCCGTCCGCTGCGCGAGTTCGTCGAGGAGTCCACCGGTATCGAGGCCGTCCGGACCCGCCGCATCGCCACCCTGGTCAAGGATGCGCTGATCACGCGCGGCTGGGACGACGAACTCGCGGCCGCTGCCGCCGCACAGGTCCTCGACTCGGTCGCGAAGAAGTCAAAGACCGACAAGGTCGGGCTCGCCCTGGACGACAAGGGCACCAAGTCGCTGCTGTTCGTCCCGGCCTCGACAGGCGAGAAGCTCGCCGACCTGTGCGAGACCTACCGCAACGAGGTGGAGAAGGCGGCCCAGTCGAGCGCGAAGAACCCCAAGCCCGGGGTGCCGGCCGCCGAGGTCATCGACATCATCAAGTCCATCAACGGCAGCATCGCCCTGTTCGGCCGCATGCTGTCCGAGCTGCCCGGCGCCGGGGTCGACGCCGCCCGGCAGATGGCCCACGGCTTCACCACCCATGCCGCCCGCCGCCAGCCCGACTTCTTCACCGCCGTGGACGACGTCACCCACGACAGCGACGAATCCGGCAGCGGCCACATGAACCACGCCGAGTACGCCACCGGCGTTTTCTACCGGTACGCCGTCCTCGACCTCGACGAACTCCTCAACGACACCCATCTGGCCGGCGACACCACCACCGCCCGCGCCCTAGTCGACGCGTTCACCCGCGGGTTCATCCGCATCCTCCCGCAGGCGAAGAAGAACGGCACCGCCCCGCACACCATCCCTGACCTCGTCCACTTCACCGTTCGCACCGACCAGCCCGTCAACTACGCGGCCGCGTTCGAGCGGCCCGTCCAGGCTGACGAGGGCGGCGGCTTCGCTGCCCCGTCCCGGCTCGCCCTCGCCCGCTACGCCAGCGCCGTCAACCGGCTCGTCGGCACCGACGATGTCGCCTACAGCGGACACGCCACGATCGCCGACGGCGAGAACCTGACCGGCCTCGGCGACCGCGCCGACTCCTTCAAGGAGCTCACCGCCGCCGCGGTCGATGCCCTGTTCGGCCCGTACAACGCCTGACCTCCGGCTCCCCACGCCCGTGGGGGTTCCCACCGCCCGCCGCACCCGCATGCCCCACGGGGGCGGCGGCCCGAACGGAAGAAGACCATGCCCGGCATCGTCATCCACCTGTCCGGACCGCTGATGTCCTTCGGCGAGCACTCCCAGTTCACCGAACGCGACACCCATACCCGGCCCACCCGCTCCGCCCTCATCGGTCTCCTCGCCGCCGCGCACGGCCGCCCCCGCAGCGCCGACATCACCGACCTGACCGGCCTGCGGTTCACGATCCGTGTCGACCGGCCCGGCCAGCGCCTCGTCGACTTCCACACCATCGGCGGCGGCCTGCCCCAACACCTCACCGTCCCCACCGCCAAGGGCGACCGGAAGGAAGAAGGCACGGCCACGATCGTCACCCGCCGCCACTACCTCGCCGACGCCGCGTTCACCGTCGCCGTCGACCACCCCGACCCGGCCCTCATCACCGAGGCCGCCACCGCGCTGCGCCGCCCCCGCTGGCCCCTCTACCTCGGCCGCCGCGCCTGCCCGCCCGCCGGCCCTGTCACGGTCAGCCCCGTCGTAGACGACGCCGCCACGCTCCTCGACACCATGCCCCTGCACCGCACCCGCCCCTACGGCGCCGACACCGTCCCCGTCGTCTTCGCCTACGACCACACCCCCCACGAAGAAGCGCCGGCACGCAGCGTCCTCAACGACCAGCCGGTCAGCTTCCACCCCCACCACCGCGCCCACCGGCCCCGAACCGAATACGTCACCACCCGCCACCTGCCCGCCGACCTGTGCGCCGGATACGGAACGCAGTGGCTCAACGCCCTCGCCGACCACCAGGAGACCGCGGCATGACCACCACCACCGAACCCGCAACCCGCACGGCCTGGCTCACCCGGCTCCGCATCGACACCCGAAACCGGCACGCTCTCGATGTCCTCGATGACGGGGACCGCCTCCACGACGCCCTCATGCGGCTCCTGCCCGACCAGCTTGGCGCCACCGCCCGCGCCACCGGCGGACTCCTCTTCCGCATCGACGAGACCCCCGCCGGAATCCAGGTCCTGGCCCAGACCCGCACCGAACCCCGCCTCGACCGGCTCCCCACAGGCTTCACCCAGCCCGTCAGCAAGGACATGACCCGCTTCCTCGCCGCGCTGCGTCCCGGCGTGCCCGTCGCCTACCGGATCGCCGCGAACCCGGTCCGGCAGGTCGGGAAGAACGACCGGGACCGCAGACACCGCAAGGCGTGCGAAACAGCTCGCGCGCAGGGCCGTCCCGTGCCGAAGACGCCCCCGCCGTCGCGGATCCCGCTGACCGGGCAGGCAGCCGAAGACTGGTGGCTGGCCCGGGCCACCGCGAACGGCCTGGACGTCGGCACCATCCTCCGCGGCCCCGCCACTGCCCTGCACACGCACCGCGACGGCCGGCACCCCCGCCGTTCCAACCCGGGACGTCACCGCATCGCACTGACCGTGTTCGAAGGAGACGCCGTGATCACCGACGTGGACAAGGTCCGCGACGCGATCCTCACCGGGATCGGCCGCGGCCGAGCCTACGGCGCCGGACTCCTCAGCATCGCCCTCACATAGAAAGCAAAGGACCGGCAAACCGCTACCATCGGCCCAGGTCGCAAAGCCTCCTCCCCACGCTTGTGGGGGTGTTCCGCCCACCCCCCGCATGGTCGAGGCCCTGCGCACCTCCTCCCCACGCTTGTGGGGGTGTTCCGACCCGGATGGAGAACGGCCGGCCGCCGATTCTCTCCTCCCCACGCTTGTGGGGGTGTTCCGGTGCAGTCACCGGGGTTGAACGCGGCGCTTTCCTCCTCCCCACGCTTGTGGGGGTGTTCCGCCTCCGGCCCCGGTGCTGACCGTGTCGGAGCGCTCCTCCCCACGCTTGTGGGGGTGTTCCGCAGGAGGACGTCCAGGGCTGCATTGACCGGGCCTCCTCCCCCCTGTCGGCAACGGCTGAATCTGGGCCAGTCTGAGCGGTTCAATTCCGGGCCACCGCCCGGTCTCGGCGGTTGGCGTCAGTCGTTGTCGTCGCAACATGGACGACTGGGCGGGTGAGGAGGAGCGGCCCGGGGTGTGGCGGTCGCCCTCCGGGGCGGCCGAGGATCGCAACACCGAGGTCAGCTTCTACCCGGGCACCACCATGGTTGTGGCGGTCGCCCTCCGGGGCGGCCGAGGATCGCAACGCTTTGTGCGCGGACTGAAGGATGCTGGAGAAGTGCGTGGCGGTCGTCCTCCGGGGCGGCCGAGGATCGCAACGCCAGCGCGGTGACGCGCGTCTCCAGAGCAGCCAGGTGGCGGTCGCCCTCCGGGGCGGCCGAGGATCGCAACCATCTGGCTTTGCCCGGTGTAGCCGGGAGATCCGCCGCAACCGGCACCCTGTGAACGGCCAGTACCGGCCACACGCCGCGCACGCCCGAGCACGGGCCCGGCGGCCCCGCCTCAAGGGCGGGAAGATCGCAGCGAACCTGCAGCTACGTGACACCATCCAGTCATGGCTGGGACTGAAGTGGAGTCCCGAGCAGATCAGCCGGAGCCTGCGCCTGCACTTCCCCGACCAGCCGGAGATGCACGTGTCGCACGAGACGATCTACCAGACCCTCTACGTCCAGGGCCGGGGCGAGCTGCGCCGCGAACTCACCAGGGCACTGCGGACCGGCCGCACCCTCCGCAAGCCCCAACGCTGCCCGGACCAGCGCGTTCCGCGCTATCCGGCACCGATGGTGATGATCAGCGACCGGCCCGCAGAAGCCGATGATCGGACCGCGTCGTGCCAGGTCTGCAGCAGAACGTCCTCGACGGCCTGCCGTTCGGTGACCGAGGCAGAGCTGGTGACGAGGACCACGACGGGCAGCAGCGTGCTGGGAGACCAGCGGGTGATGGCGCACTGTTCGCCGATCAGCTCGCGGATCCGGGCCAGGATCTCAGGTGCGCGCCGGGCAGCTTCCTCCCGGGCCTCGGCCGATGCCGCCACGGTGCACAGTTCCTGTCCCTGAGCGCCGAGCATGACCGGTTCCACCTGACCGGCGAGGTCCTCGCCCACGATGTCGGGCCGCCGGTCCCGGATGATCCGCGGGAGAGCACTGGAGACAGCCTGTACGACGATGCCCGCGACCTTCGACCGGGGGGCGAGCACCTCGTTGACGCGCGCGGTCAGCGCAGCGCCGATCAGCCGGGCCTGGGTGCGCCAGGCGGGGCTTGAGCATCGCACGTGCAGGCGGTTGCTGTCGTCGATGCCAACCGGCTCCACGTGCCGGGCCACGTCCTCGCCAACTGCAGGGAACCACCAGGCCTCGAGATCGCTGAACCACTCCGGTTGCTCCGGCGAAGCCCCCTCGGTCAGCTGGGGCGCGGATCCAGATGCCCGGCCGGGCTCACCAAAATCACCACCGGCGTGCTGCCCAGCCTCGATGGCGCGCTGGCCAGCGGTTGGCTCAGCCGTGACTCGACGACGAATGACGGCTGCCGCTGAACATTGCTGTTACTCACTTTTGGGTGACGGCCCGTACGACCCAGGGTGGTGTGGCATGGCGAAGACGCAGCCGCAGCCAACTGTCGCAACGGGCTCGTGGCCTGCTGAGGCGTCAACTTTGCGCACTTCCGGCATGCATGGGCAGTGCCGTCGAGAGTCACAGAAATGCGGTCAACCAGTAACACTATGCATGTTTCCGGACACACCGTCTGCACGCGGTGGGCAGAGTGCGGGTGGCGGCCAGCCGGCCGCCACCCGCACATGGCACCGACCCCGCACCGTCTGTGAATGGCTGCTTGTGGGAGGGCGCCCGCACCATGCAGGGGGACTCCTTGTTTGTTTCCGTTTCCGTCACCGCCCGCCGTCTGGCTGCCACCGCGCTCGCGGCCGGCGCACTGGTCTCGGCAGTGACGCTGCCGGCGTCCGCGGCCGACCACGACCGCGCGAAGGTGGAGATCTCTCGCGTCCAGTACGACTCCCCGGGACGCGACGACCGCTCCAACCGTTCCCTGAACGGCGAGTGGGTGGAACTCACCAACACCACCCGCGAGAGGATCAACCTCAAGGGCTGGACTCTCAGCGACGAGTCCGGGCACACCTACACCGTCGGCCGCTTCCACCTAAACGGCCGCGCCACAGTCCGGATCCACACCGGAGAGGGCCGCGACACCCGCACCGACCTCTTCCAGGACCGCCGCGCCTACGTGTGGAACAACGACCGCGACACCGCCACCCTGCGCAACGACCGCGGCCGCTTCGTCGACGACCACTCCTGGGGTCGCCACGGAGGCCGCCACTGACACCCCACACCACCATCCTGGGACTGAGCCGCGGCCCCGCCACGCTCACACAGCGGCGCGCCGGAACCAGCCAGGACCCGGCGCGCCGCCGGCGTTGACAGACGCGGCATATCCAGGGCCGGCGACGCTGCATGGCCGGCAGCCGGGAGATGCGATGCCGAACGCAGCGCCCCGTCCCGCACGCCCCGGGCCGCCAACCGCGGCCGCCTGGAAAGACAGCCAGCTGTTGTCGGTTGAGCGGGCGGGCCCCGCGCGACGTGCGAGGTGGGCACGGGGCCGCCCCTGCCGCGCTGTCCTGTCAGAGCGGACACCCGTGACCGTACGGGCTGGCGACCGCGGCTGCGCGTTCACCGTGCCGACAGAGTGAGGGCCTGCCCCGGCTGCCCTACAGGCCACACCAGTGGGTGAACTGTGCTCCCGCCCGTAACCGTGCGGGCACGGCGGCCGTCTGGCACGGCATGGGGACGACGGCTCCTGCCCACCTCCTCCGGAAAAACCCCGACGCACCCAAAGGGGTGACGCCCACGCAAGATCACCGCCGTTTGCTGCTGGTGACAGGGTCCTTACCGGCACGTCCGCCGCGGGTTCAGCGTGACTGAGGGACTTTCACCGGGAACCCACGGCGTCTTCGGCAAGCATGCTCGGAAGTGCGGTGGGTTCGGCTTTTGGTGGGCGGAGGCGGCACCTGCGGAAGGTGCCAATCATCGACGCTGAGCGATCGCGCGGTATCTCGGTTCGACAGGGCTTCCTCACCGACGCAAAACTCGTGGCCGGGGTGGTTGTCGGTGGCGGCTGCGAGGCTGGCCGGATGAACGCCGATGACGAGCAGCTGCTGCGCGGCCGGGTGTACGGCCACGACCAGGACGACCCCCACCCCGGCCCGCTGGCGCTCCAGACGTACGCCGCGCTGGTCGGCGGTCCGCTGGACGGGCTGCTGCTCGACATCACGGGCTGGCGGCCGGAAGAGATAGACGACGGCGTAGCCCTGATGACCGAACTGGGGCGGTGGCCCGGCGGCCGGGCGCTGTACGACCCGCGCCCCGGCGACCCGCGCCCGTCGGGCGGCCCGGGTGTGGTGTGCCGCTTCTACTACTCCGGCGACACGCCCTGACGCCCGCTGGCGCTCTTGCCTAAGGCCTGCCCTCGGTCAGCTGGGCGGCGGTGTTCTCGATCCACAGCAGCGTCCACTCGACTCCGGCCCGCCACCCGGGCTCCGCGCTGTCGTAGCGACCTTCGGCGTCGGCGCGGATGTTGGCGGCGAGGGCGCGCAGGTCCTTCTGCAGTCCCTGCCGCTTGGCCGCGTCCACGGCCTGGATCATCTCGTCGGTGATGTCACCGGGTCGCAGTGCGCTCATCGCCCCACCTTGGACGACGTCCCTCGCCTATGGCCATATCTCCAGGGCGCTGACCTGTGACGTGCACTGGCGATAGCGTCCTGGCTCATGACCACCACCGACACGATCGCGGCCCTGGCTCTGGCCGTCGCGGTCGTCGCTGCCGTTGCCGCCATCGGCTCCTGGAGAGCCGCGCGCAACGCCAACGGGGCCGCGCAGACCCTGTCCCGGATCGAGCAGCAGCGCCAGCACGCCGATCTCACCCCGCACTTCCGCTGCACAGTCGTGGCCAACGAGGCCCGCTCCACCGCCATGCTGCGGGTCCACCTCGAAGGCCCGCCCGGACTGCTGTCCCACGGTGCCATCGAGATCACCGCGTCCCTGCGCAACGACAACCCGCACCGCGGCGATGGGCCCCAACTCGCCGGCGGCCCGACCCCCGAAGACGTCCGCGCCCATATCTGGGGGCCGTGGAAGTTCAGCGCGGACGGCCGCGACGACACCGGCCGCACGGTTGCCCCGCAGCAGCTGGCGATCGGTGAGTGGACGCGATATGGCCTGACCCCTACCACCCCGCCGCCGTGGTCGACGACCAACACGGACGACTGGCGCCGCGACTACGCGAACGAGCCGGTGCGCCTGAGCATCACCGCCAGGTCCAAGGGCAGCGAGTGGACCGTGCCGCTGGAAGTCCCCGTCACCATCGAGATGACCTCTTGACCACGGCAGGTCAGGAGTCGGTGATGTGGTCGAAGCCGCTCAGCAGCGGCGTCAGCTCCTGAGCGCATCCGCACAGCGTGCACAGCTGCGTCCCGGGGTTCTCCGCGACGTTCAGCGCCTGCTCCACACTGAGCAGCGGCGCGCCCTGGGGTGCTTCCTCGCAGTCCGGCGCGTGCAGTACCCCGCGGGCCGGGCCCCTGCCCTCACGGACCTTCGCCAGCACCCAGCCCGAAGGCCGGCGCTCCCTGAGCACTTCGCGCACCGTCGACGTCAGCGCCGGTGGAAGGTGCTCGGTGGGGGACCTGGTCGTAGTCGACGCCGTCGACCGGCCGCACATGGTCGGGAGCCTGGACCCACACCCGGTACTCCGCCGCTTCCACGCCGCCGTCCTCGAGGTCCCGGTACGACGGCAGTCCCACGAGGTACACCCACCCCGTCTCGGTCTGTCGCCGCTTCCACAGCCGCGCGAGGACCTCCTGCTCCGGGTGCCCCAGCACCGGGTCGGCGGGCAGCACGACGCGCACCGGCACGGGTGCCGACTCGTCTGCGTCGTCGGAAGGGGGCGTCACGGTGCCTACCGTAAGCAGCCGCCGCGCTGCGCCCTTCTAGGCTCTCGGTGTCAGGCAGGCATGATCCGGTGGAGGGGGTAGGGCGTGGCGACGTACAGCGCTGATTACTTGAAGCGGCTGATGGCCGCTGTGGAGCGGTTCGAGGAGGTCTTCAGGCGTTGGATGGAGACCCAGGAGGAGTCGGACCACGTCCAAACGCGCGGGCTGTACCCCACGGTTTGGACCAAGGAGGGGCAGGACCAGGCGGCGGTCCGCGCGCTGGAGCTCGATGTTGCGGAGGCTGCGGGGGCCGCTGCGCGGGCGGTCGCCGTCACGGGGGCGAGTATGCGCGTCGCCGGGCTCGGTGTCGTTGACCCGATCGAGAACTGGTCGTTGATGTCGGCCCCGAGGGCGATCTTCACCCCCCAGGAGGTCCGTGCCACGGCGGCCAGGGTACGGGGCCGTCTGAGCACGATGATCAGCGAGGCGGAGGAGGCGGCGGAGTCAGCGACGCCGGGGTTCGCCCCGTCCGAGCTCCATGAGGTGATCTGGACGGCGGCGGCCGCGCACTGGACGACCCACCAGTACCGGGTTGCGGTGCGGGAGGCGTCGGAGGCACTGACCGTGCACTGGAAGGAACGTCTGGGCCGCAACGACGTGACCGACACCTCGTTCTGGCAGCAGACCCTCTCCGCAGGCGAACCCGAGCCCGGCAAGCCCAAGCTCGCCTGGCCCGGCCCGGCGGAGGACCAGACGACCAAGAGCATGCGCGGCGGTCTGGCGCCGCTGGCCGGCGCGCTCAACAACCTCGCGACCGGACTGAACCTCACGGTCAGGAACGTCGCGACGCACACCCGCGATGAGCTGACCGAGCAGGAGGGCATGGAGCGACTGGCCGCCTACAGCTACTTCGCCCGGCTGCTCGATCAGTGCGAGATCCGCCGCGCGAAGGAGTCCGAGGGCACGTGAGTCGTTTCCGTCGACCGACTCGATCCGTAGAGCGGGGTGCGGCCCTTCCGGCCCTGGCTCCTAGGCTCTCGGCATGACGATGACACCGGCTGAACTCGAGGCGCAGAAGGAAACGCTGGAACTCCTCAACACCGAGGCGGCCTCGCGCCTGACGCGCCAGTCGGAATCGCTGGCGAAGATCGACACCAAGACGGTGTTCCTGATCGGGTTCGCGGCCACCGCCGCGCAGTTCCTGGCGACACACAAGCACCACGACGTCCTCGCCTACTGCGCCTTCGCCGCGTACGCCGTCGCCCTGTTCACGGGAGTGCTGACGATCCGCGTGGCGGAGCACAAGGAACTGGAGCCTCCCCAGATGATCGCTGACCACGTCCACTTGCCCAAGAGTCAGGTCCTGGCCGTACTGGCGGCGTCCCGGGCGTCGATCTTCGAGGTCAATGCGCGGCGCCAGAAGCTGAAGGCCCGGTACTGGGGGATCAGCCTGTGGTCGCTGGTTGCGGGGCTTGGCCTGTCGACTGTCGCACTCCTGCTGCACACTTGAGCCCCATGAGCAACGGACAGAATCAGGGGAGTGGCCAGCCCGCTCCCGCGCCGGCCTCTCCCGCCCCGGCACCGGCACCGGCGCCGCAGCCGGACTTCGTCGCCGCCTTCACCAACACGGCGATGATCGGTTCCGACAAGAAGAGCGACACCAACCCCACGCTGAACAAGGCGGTGCGGCCGCAGGGGAACACCGAGACCCGCTGAAACACCGCCTGCACAGTCGTCGGGCCCGGTGACCGTGGTGGGCCTTCTCAGAGCAGGCGGGTGATGTGCTGCTCCCACCGGTACAGCCAGTCGTTATGCCCTTCCTCGCCGGGGGCAGGGACGTTCTGCAGGTCGTCGGGCAGGGTGATCTCTTCCAGCGCGCATGTGCCGTCGTCGAAGTAGCACGCCCACACGGCCTCGCGGGCGGCGTTGATGACGACGGCACCCACGGCGCCGTCCTTGGTGAGCGCGCCTTCGTCCACGGCGGTGCGCCCGGTCTCGATCGCCTTGCTGCTGCTGCGGAGCACCTGGACGGCCATGCCGTGTGGGTGGCTCTTGCCGGTCAGGAGGTAGAGCGCCCAGTGCGTGCCGACCGCCTCCGGCCACCGCTTGCGGGCGGCCTGACGAGTGATCCCCGAAGCGTCGCCCAGGTCCGCGTAGGAGGCGCCTGCCCGGCCCGCGCGAGTGGCGGCGTCGACGGCCAGCTCCCGCGCGGCGTCGCCGACCTCCGTGGCGACCTCCAGGTACATCAGGTGCACCGCCTTGGCGGCCGCGGACGTGGGGGCGAGCGCGTTGGGAGTGGCGGGCCCCTCGTGCTCGCTGAAACCGAGGAAGCGCATCCGCCTCTTCGTCTCGCGCCACACCAGGTCACGCACCTGCGCCCGGAAGGCGACCCGTTCCTCGATGCCCTCGCTGTCGAGCTCCCACACATCAGCCATATGACAACCATAGGGCACGCATGCAGATTGCGACAACTAAAGTTTCGAACAGGCCGGGGGGCTGGATCGCTGGACTTTATCCACAGGTAAGCCGTTCTACGGTTCGTGTCCGCTTCCGGGTGTGAGGTGCCGGGACGCACACCGAAAGGGCACGGCCGATGGCACAGACGAAGTTCGACAAGCAGGTGGAGGACACCGCCGAATCCCTCATGTTCGGCATCGGCCGGTTCCTGGCCGGCCGACCGATGGACGGGGTGAAGCGGACCGACGCGACGTTCTGGCGATCGGGCACCAGGGTCCTGCCGAAGGTCGAAGGCCGCGTCTCCCGATCCTCCTACCGCGCCGGGTGGAAGCGCCTGACCTTCCGCATCAGCGCGCTGGCCGCCGCCGGCGCGGGCGGCTACCAGGCCGGGTGGGTCCACCAGGACGCCACCGTCGCCACCGCCCAGGAGATATGGGCCGACCCGGATCCCGCGCTCGCCGCGCTGGAGCAGACCGGGATCGCCGAGGCGTCGACCGCGGCCGTCGGGACCGCCGCCTACCTCGCGCTGACCCGCAAGCGCCGGGAGCTGATGCGGGAGTGGGTGATCCCGCTGCACGAAGCCCTCGCGCTGCCGCTGAGGCTGCCGGAGCAGACCGACCCGCGCCGCTACCTCCACATCCCGCGCAACTTCTCCGAGGACGACGCGGTGATCCGCGTGGACGTGCCGGGCCGTCTGGACTTCTCCAAGGACCTGGTCGCCGACATCATCACCACCAAGCTCGCCCTGGAGGGCGTCACCTTCTCCTGGCACCTGGCGGGCCGCGAGACGTACGTGATGGTGAAGAAGACCCGCAAGCCCCCGGCCAAGGCGGCCTTCAAGGACCCCAAAGTCCGCGAGATGGTGGCCGCCGCCAAGGAGTTCGCGCCCATCATCGGGATCGGCTCCGCCGGGCGGATCGTCACCGTCGACCTGGACGCGGAGTCCCCGCACATCCTGGTCAACGCCTCCACGGGCGACGGCAAGTCGGTGACCCTGCAGTGCATCGCCTGCCAGATGCTCCACCACGGCTCGCTCGTGTTCGTCCTCGACACCAAGCGGATCTCCCACCCGTGGGCCAACGGCATCGACGGCGTCACCTACTGCCGCGACATCGCCGACATCCACGACCAGCTCATCGCCCTCGGCATGGAAGGTCGGCGCCGTACCCGCGTCGCCGACGACCTGGGCATCGACGCCGACCCCAAGGCCATCGGCCCGCGGCTGCTGATCCTCCTCGAAGAGGTCAACGCGACGATGAAGCAGCTGGCCCGCTACTGGGAGAAGATCACCAAGCACCACGGCCGCGCCCAGGTCGTCAGCGGCGGGTCCGCGCGGGAGACGCAGATCCTGTTCGAGAAGGGCGACGCCCCGCCCTCCGATGCGGACATCCGCGCCTGGTGCGCGGCCTGCGACGCGGACGACCAGGCCGACGACCTCATCGCCACCGCCCGCGCCGTCGACTCCATGTATCTGGAGTGGCGCCGCCTGCACAAAGACGGGATGCGCAAGGTCCAGCAGGACTGGAACACCCTGCACGAGCAGACCCGCGTCTGCCGGGTCTACGTCTCCAACGTCCCGCCCGGCTTCTTCCAGAATCCCGGCTTCGCCACCACCCTCATGGAGCAGATCACCGCCTTCCAGGGCACCCCCAACGACGTTGCCGAAGCCGTCGCCGCCCGCATCGCCCGCTCCCGCTTCCTCTACGAGGGCGGTCACCGCTACGTCGTCCTCATGGAAGAGTCCGTCCTGCGCTACCGCACCGCCGATCTCGAGGCGATGCGCGGGCAGCTGCGCCACCTCCTGGCCGTGATGCCGCTCGCCTCCGTCTCGCTGGGGATCATCCCATTCACCGCGCAGCGCACCGTGTGGCCGCTGGAGGCGTTCTACCTCCACGACGACACCACGGCCGTGGTGGAGACCTTGACGGCGGAGATCAAGGTGAAGCAGCCGCGCGAGCTCGCCGACTACACGAAGGCGTTCGCCGGCCTCGCGGAGATGGCCGTGCACGGCGACGCCGCCCGCCACCTCATCCGTGCCGCGATCGACGCCCTGGAGTGAAGTTCCGCAATTTCCCGCAATCTCGTTGAGGACGGAGCGGTGGCCTCCGTAGCGTCGAACGACACCGACGCACCAGCAACGGAGGCGGTGCCCCATGAGCGCACCCACACCCGCCGGCCCTCAGCCGGAAGACCGCGGTCTCCAGCCGCCCGCCTTCGGCCGGCCCTCCCCGGCGCTGATCGCCCGCGCCGACCACGGCTACGCCCGCTTCCTCGCCGTCCAGGCCCCGGACGCCGACACCGGCGACCACGACCAGGACGACGACGTGGCGGGCGCCCGATGAGCGACACCTACGTCTTGCTCCACGACCCGAAGGGCCTGATCGAGGCCGAACTCCCCCTGGACCGCGCCCCGCACGAGGCACTCGTCACCGCCGTCCTCGCGTGGAACGACCCGGATCTGGCACCCCGCGACTACGAGCAGATCGCCCTCCAGCTCACCGGGCACTCCCGCGCGGTTGCCGCCGACGTCCGGCGCCTCGCGGCCGCCCTGCCCAAGAGCGACGGCCGCGGCGCCTTCGCCGAAGTCGTCCTCCGCGAAGCCGACGGCCGCCTGTCCGCCCCGCTCAAGGGCACCGCCCGCTGCGTCCCGAACCGCGCCCCCCTCGTACAGGCCCTCTACACCCGGCTGGACCGCCTCACCGAACCCGCCCCGGCCGCCACGTAGTTCGCCGGGGGAGCGCCCCAAGATCCCAGGGCCTACACGCACACCAGTGCGATGCCGCAGCTCAGGACCCCCGGGCATCGCACCCCAGTGCGTGTAGGACCTGGCACGACGCTGCTGCGGGGGGCGACGGTTACCTTCCGGCTGGCTCCGGGCTGGAGGATGGCCAAGTGGTGCGTTGAAGCACTCAACCTGTGGCAATCTAGGTTCCGTTGGGGGGATCAACTGATGACCAATTACGCGTGCACGGCGTGTCCTTTTCAGGCTGAAGGTCTCGAAGATCTGCAGCGGCACTCACAAGAGACGGGCCACGTCGGCATCTGCAAGAGCGAGGCCGCGTCAACTGGAGGCAAGCTTTCCAAGCTCACCAAGCGTCTGGTGGTAGCTCAGGGCGTGACCCTTACTGCCCTCGGAGCCTCCATCTGGGCATGCACGTACCTGTACGCCAAGTGGCAGGTCGCAGAAGCCGAGATCGCCTACCTGAAGTCACCCAGTGGTGCAGGCCGCAACCTCAAGAACCAGGACAAGGGTCGAGACAAGGAGTGAGCCGGGTGGGGGCGAGGCCTGCGCCGCTGCTTCACCAGTCGTCGGGTGCGCTGCCCACCCACGCGATCGGCCGGCCCGCACTGTTGCGGCCCCAGTGCGGTTCCTCCATCGAGGTCTCGTGCCCGTCGGGCAACACGCAGATCCGCCCCCAGCGGCCGTGCTTGCCCGCACAGACCCCGGTGAGCCGGGGTCTGTGCGGGCAAGCACTGGCGCTGGGGGCGGACTCTGCGTGTTGCCGACGGGCACGAGACCTCGATGGTGGAACCGCTACTGGCGCCGCAACAGTGCGGGCCAGCGCGATTCGACGTGGAGTGGGCAGCGCCACCCGACGACCTGGTGAAGCAGCGGCGCCGGCCTCGCCCCCACCCGGCTCTAACTCCTTGTCTCGACCCGTGTCTTGTTCCTGAGGTTGCGGCCTGCACCACTGGGTGGACTTCAGTGTAGCGATCTCGGCTTCTGCGACATGCCACTGGCGTACAGGTACGTGCATTGCCCTGATGAGGCTCCCGGGAGGGCAGTAAGGTGTCACGCCTGAGCTACACCAGACGCTTGCGGTGAGCTTGGATATGCTGTGCCGCCATGTGACGCGCCTCGCTCTTGCTCAGATGCCGACGTCGGTCCCGTCCTCTTGTGAGTGCCGCTGCAGATCTTACGACGACCTTCAGCCTGAAAAGATCCACGCTGGTGCACGCGTAATTGGTCATCAGTTGATCTCCCCAACGGAACATAGATTGCACAGGTTGAGTGCTTCAACGCTCCACTTGGCCATCCTCAGCCCGGAGCCAGCCGAGATGTAACGTCGCCCCCCGCAGCAGCGTACGTGCCAGGTCCTACACGCACTGCGGGTGCGATGCCGGGGAGTCCTGAGCTGCGGCATCGACACTGGTGTGCGCGTGTAGGCCTGGGATCTTGGGGCGCTCGGCGATACTACGTGGCGGCCGGGGCGGTTCGGTGTAGGCGTGTCTGCCGGGTGTAGGAGGCCTGTACGAGCGCGCGCGTTCGGGACGCAGCGGGCTGGTGCCCTTGAGCGGGGCGGACAGGCGGCCGTCGCTTCGCGGAGGTCGACTTCGGCGAAGGCGCGCGGCGTCGCTCTTGGGCCGGGGCGGCCGCGAGGCGCCGGACGTCGGCGGCAACGCGCGGCGAGTGGCCGGTGAGCTGGAGGGCGATCTGCTGTAGTCGCGGGGTGCAGATCCGGGTCGTTCCACGCGAGGTCGGCGGTGACGAGTGCCTCGTGCGGTGCGCGGTCCAGGGGGGAGTTCGGCCTCGATCAGCGCCCTTCGCGGTCGTTGGAGCAAGTCGTAGGTGTCGCTCATCGGGCGCACGCCACGTCCGTCGTCTGGTCGTGGTCGCCGGTGTCGGCTCGTCCGGGCCACTGGACGGCGGAGGGAGGAAGCGGGCGTCCGTTGCCGTGGTCGGCGCGGGCGATCAGCGCCGGGGAGGGCGGCCGAAGAGCGGGCGGCTGGAGACCGCGGTCTTCCGGCTGAGGGCCGGAGGAGTGTGGGTGCGCTCATGGAGGCTCCGCCTCGTTGCCTGGTGCGTCGGTGTCGTCGACGCTACGGAGGACCCACCGCATCACGTCCTCAACGAGATTGCGGGAAATTGCGGAACTTCACTCCAGGGCGTCGATCGCGGCACGGATGAGGTGGCGGGCGGCGTCGCCGTGCACGGCCATCTCCGCGAGGCGGCGAACGCCTTCGTGTAGTCGGCGAGCTCGCGCGGCTGCTTCACCTTGATCTCCGCCGTCAAGGTCTCACCACGGCCGTGGTGTCGTCGTGGAGGTAGAACGCCTCCAGCGGCCACACGGTGCGCTGCGCGGTGAATGGGATGATCCCCAGCGAGACGGAGGCGAGCGGCATCACGGCAGGAGGTGGCGCAGCTGCCGCGCATCGCTCGAGATCGGCGGTGCGGTAGCGCAGGACGGACTCTTCCATGAGGACGACGTAGCGGTGACCGCCTCGTAGAGGAAGCGGGAGCGGGCGATGCGGGCGGCGACGGCTTCGGCAACGTCGTTGGGGGTGCCTGGAAGGCGGTGATCTGCTCCATGAGGGTGGTGGCGAAGCCGGGATTCTGGAAGAAGCGGGCGGGACGTTGGAGACGTAGACCGGCAGACGCGGGTCTGCTCGTGCAGGGTGTTCCAGTCTGCTGGACCTTGCGCATCCGTCTTTGTGCAGGCGGCGCCACTCCAGATACATGGAGTCGACGGCGCGGGCGGTGGCGATGAGGTCGTCGGCTGGTCGTCCGCGTCGCAGGCCGCGCACCAGGCGCGGATGTCCGCATCGGAGGGCGGGGCGTCGCCCTTCTCGAACAGGATCTGCGTCTCCGCGCGGACCGCCGCTGACGACTGGGCGCGGCGTGGTGCTTGGTGATCTTCTCCCGTAGCGGGCCAGCTGCTTCATCGTCGCGTTGACCTCTTCGAGGAGGATCAGCAGCGCGGGCGATGGCCTTGGGGTCGGCGTCGATGCCCAGGTCGTCGGCGACGCGGGTACGGCGCCGACCTTCCATGCGAGGGCGATGAGCTGGTCGTGGATGTCGGCGATGTCGCGGCAGTAGGTGACGCCGTCGATGCCGTTGGCCCACGGGTGGGAGATCGCTTGGTGTCGAGGACGAACACGAGCGAGCCGTGGTGGAGCATCTGGCAGGCGATGCACTGCAGGGTCACCGACTTGCGTCGCCGTGGAGGCGTTGACCAGGATGTGCGGGGACTCCGCGTCCAGGTCGACGGTGACGATCCGCCGGCGGAGCCGATCCGATGATGGGCGCGAACTCCTTGGCGGCGGCCACATCTCGCGGACTTTGGGGTCTTGAAGGCCGCTTGGCCGGGGGCTTGCGGGTCTTCTTCACCATCACGTACGTCTCGCGGCCGCCAGGTGCCAGGAGAAGGTGACGCCTCCAGGGCGAGCTTGGTGGTGATGATGTCGGCGACCAGGTCCTTGGAGAAGTCCAGACGGCCGGCACGTCCACGCGGATCACGCGTCGTCCTCGGAGAAGTTGCGCGGGATGTGGAGGTAGCGGCGCGGGTCGGTCTGCTCCGGCAGCCTCAGCGGCAGCGCGAGGGCTTCGTGCAGCGGGATCACCCACTCCGCATCAGCTCCCGGCGCTTGCGGGTCAGCGCGAGGTAGGCGGCGGTCCGACGGCCGCGGTCGACGCTCGGCGATCCGGTCTGCTCCAGCGCGGCGAGCGCGGGATCGGGTCGGCCCATATCTCTGGGCGGTGGCGACGGTGGCGTCCTGGTGGACCACCCGGCTGGTAGCCGCCGCGCGGCGGCGGCCAGCGCGCTGATGCGGAAGGTCAGGCGCTTCACCGGCGCGGTAGGAGGATCGGGAGACGCGGCCTTCGACCTTCGGCAGGACCTGGTGCCGATCGCCAGAACGTCGCGTCGGTCCGCTTCACCCGTCCATCGGTCGGCGGCCAGGAACCGGCCGATGCCGACATGAGGGATTCGGCGGTGTCTCCACTGCTTGTCGAACTTCGTCTGTGCCATCGGCCGTGCCCTTTCGGTGTGCGTCCGGCACCTCACACCCGGAAGCGGACACGAACCGTAGAACGGCTTACCTGTGGATAAAGTCCAGCGATCCAGCCCCCGGCCTGTTCGAAACTTTAGTTGTCGCAATCTGCATGCGTGCCTATGGTTGTCATATGGCTGATGTGTGGGAGCTCGACAGCGAGGGCATCGAGGAACGGGTCGCCTTCGGGCGCAGGTGCGTGACTGGTGTGGCGCGAGACGAAGAGGCGGATGCGCTTCCTCGGTTTCAGCGAGCACGAGGGGCCGCCACTCCCAACGCGCTCGCCCCACGTCCGCGGCCGCAAGGCGGTGCACCTGATGTACTGGAGGTCGCACGGAGGTCGGCGACGCCGCGCGGGAGCTGGCCGTCCGACGCCGCCACTCGCGCGGGCACGGGCAGGCGCTCCTACGCGGACTCTGGGCGACGCTTCGGGATCACTCGTCAGGCCGCCGCATAGCGGTTGGCGGAGGCGGTCGGCACGCACTGGGCGCTCTACTCCTGACCGGCAAGAGCCACCCACACGGCATGGCCGTTCAGGTGCTCCGACAGCAGCAGCAAGGCGATCGAGACCGGGCGCACCGGCGTGACGAAGGCGCGCTCTCCAAGGACGCGCCGTGGGTGCGTCGTCATCAACGCCGCCGCGACGCCGTGTGGGCGTGCTACTTCGACGACGGCACATGCGCGCTGGAAGAGATCACCCTGCCGACGACCTGCAGAACGTCCTGCCCACGGCGAGGGGAAGGGCTTAACGACTGGCTTGTGTACGGTGGTGGGAGCAGACACATCACCCGCTGCTCGTGAGAAGGCCACCACGGTCACGGGCCGACGACTAGTGCTGGCGGTGTTTCAGCGCGGTCTCGGTGTTCCCCTGCGGCGCACACGCTTGTTCGAGCGCTGGGGTGGTGTCGCTCTTCTTGTCGGAACCGTCATCGACCGTGTTGGTGTAGGCGGCGTCGCTGAAGTCCGCTAAGCGGCGCCGGTGCCGGTGCCGGGGCCGGGAGAGGCGGCGCGGGAGTGCGGGCTGGCCACTCCCTGATTCTGTCCGTGGCTCATGGGGCTCAGTGTGCAGCAGGAGTGCGTCAGTCGACAGGCAAGCCCGCAACAGCGACCACAGGCTGATCAGTACCGGGCGTCAGCTTCTGGACGCCGCGCATTGACTCGAAGATCGACGCCCGGGATCGCCGCCTTAGTACGCCAGGACCTGACTCGTGGGCAAGTGGGGTCGTGGTCAGCGATCATCTGGGGAGGCTCCAGTTCCTGTGCTCGCCCGCGGATCGTCAGCACTCCGTGTAACAGGGCGTCGGCGCGTAGCGGCGAAGGCGCCGTTGGCGAGGTGGACGTCGTAGGTGCTTGTGTGTCGCAGGTACTGCGCGGCGGTGGCCGCGAACCGATCAGGAATCACGTCTTGGTGTCGATCTCGCAGCGAGTCGACTGGCGCGTCAGGCGCGCAGGCCGTCCTCGGTGTTGAGGAGTTCCAGCGTTTCCTCTGCGCCTCGAGTTCAGCCGGTGTCATCGTCATGCCGAGTGCATAGGAGCCAGGGACGGAGGGCCGCACCCCAGCTCTACGGATCGAGTCGTGGTCGACGGAACAGACTCACGTGCCCTCGCGACTCCTTCGCGCGGCGGATCTCGCACTGACTCGAGCAGAGCCGGGCGAAGTAGCGGTAGGCGGCCACTCGCTCCATCCTCCTGCTCGGTCAGCTCATCGCGGAGTAGTGCGTCGCGTCGTTCCTGATCCGTGTGTTTCAGTCGTCGCGAGGTTGTTGAGCGCGCCGGCCAGCGGCGCCAGACCGCCGCGCATGCTCTTGGTCGTCTGGCGTCCTCACCGCCGGGCCGGGCCAGGCGAGCTTGGGCTTGCCGGGCTCGCGGGTTCGCTGCGGAGAGGGTCTGCTGCCAGAACGATTGTGTCGCGTACACGTCGTGCGCCACAGACGTTCCTTCAGTGCACGGTCAGTGCCTCGACGCCTCCCGCACCGCAACCCGGAGGTGTACTACTGGTGGGTCGTCCAGTGCGCGGCGCCGCGTCCAGATCACTCATGGAGCTCGGACGAGCGAACCCCGGCGTCGCTGACTCCGCCGCCTCTCTCCGCACTCGCTGATCATCAGTGCTCAGACGGCCCCGTACCTGGCGCCGTGGCACGGACATCTGGGCGGTAGTGAACGATCGCCCTCGGGGCCTGACATCACACGACCTGTTCTCGATCGGGAGTCTCAACGACACCGAGCCCGGCGACGCGCATACTCGCCACCGTGTCGGCGAACGCCCGCGCTAGCGGCACCCGCAGCTCCGCTACATCGAGCTCAGCGCGCGTGACCGCCGCCTGGTCCTGCCCCTCTTGTCCCAAACCGTGGGGTACAGCCGCGCGTTTGGACGTGTCTCCGGCTCTCCTGGGTCTCATCCATCGCCTGAAGACCTCCTCGAACCGCTCACAGCCGGCCATCAGCGCTTCAGTAATCAGCGCTGTACGTCGCCACGCCCTACCCCTCCACCGGATCTTGCCTGCCTGACACCGAGAGCTAGAAGGCCCGCAGCGCTGGCGGCTCATCTGCTTACGGTAGGACTCCGTGACGCCCCTTCCGACGCACGCAGACGAGTACGCGCACCCGTGCCGGTGCGCTGTCGTGCTGCCCGCGACACACGGTGCTGGGGCCACCCGGAGCTGGAGGTCCTCGCGCGGCTGTGGAAGCGGCGACAGACCGAGAACGGGTGGGTGTACCTCGTGGACTGCAGTCGTACCGGGACCTCGTGGACGGCGGCGTGGAAGCGCAGGGCGGAGTTCCGGGTGTGGTCAGGCTCGCTCGACCATGTGCGGCCGGGTCGACGGCGTCGCCTACGACCAGGTCCCCACGTGCACCTTCCTCCGCGCTGACTGTCGACGGTGCGCGAAGTGCTCAGGGAGCGCGGCCTTCGGGCTGGGGGCTGCGCGAAGGTCCGTGAGGGCAGGGGCCCGGCCCGCGCGGGTACTGCACGCGCGCGGACTGCGACGGGAAGCAACACCAGGGCGCGCCGACTGCTCAGTGTGGAGCAGGCGCTGAACGTTCGCGGAGAACCCCGGGACGCAGCTAGTGCACGCTGTGCGGATTGCGCTCAGGAGCTGACGCCGCTGCATGTGCGGCTTCGACCTACATCACGACTCTGACCTAGCGTGGTCAAGAGGTCATCTCGTTGGTGACGGGGACTGACTTCCAGCGGCACGGTCCACTCGCTGTCCCTTGGACCTGGCGCGTGATGCTCAGGCGCACCGGCTCGTTCGCGTCAGTCGCGGCGCCAGTCGTCCGTGTGGTCGTCGACCTCGGCGGCGGGGTGGTAGGGGTCAGGCCATATCGCGTCCACTCACGATCCAGCTGCTGCGCTGGCATACCGTGCGGCGGTGTCGTCGCGGCCAGTCCGCGCTGAACTTCACACGGCCCCCAGATATGGCGCGGACGTCTTCGGGGGTCGGGCCGCGGCGCGCGCGTTGGGGCCATCGCGCGGTGCGCGGTTGTCGTTGCGCAGAGGACGCGGTGATCTCGGATGCACCGTGGACAGCAGTTCCGGGCGGGCCTTCGAGGTGACCCGCAGCATGGCGGTGGAGCGGGCCTCGTTGGCCACGACTGTGCAGCGGAAGTGCGGGGTGAGATCGGCGTGCTGGCGCTGCTGCACTCGATCCGGGACAGGGTCTGACGCGCGCGCCCGTTGGCGTGCGCGCGGCTCTCCAGGAGCCGATGGGCGGACAACTGGCAGCGACGACGCGACGGCCAGAGCAGGGCCGCGATCGTCGTCGGTGGTGGTCATGTAGCTGGACGCTATCGCCAGTGCACGTCACAGGTCAGCGCCTGGAGATATGGCCATAGGCGAGGGACGTCGTCCAATGGTGGGGCGATGATAGCAGCACTGCGACCGGTGACATCACCGACGAGATGAGCCAGGCGTGGACGCGGCAAGCGGCAGGACTGCAGAAGGACCTGACGCGCCCTCGCCGCAACATCCGCGCGACGCGAAGGTCGACTACGACAGCGCGGAGCCCGGGTGGCGGGCCGGAGTCGAGTGGACGCTGCTGTGGATCGAGATACTCCGCCGCCAGCGTGACCGAGGGCAGGCTTAGCAGAGCGCCAGCGGGCGTCAGGGCGTGTCGTCCGGAGTAGTCGAAGCGGCACACCACACCGGGCCGACCCGATCGGGCGCGGGTCGCCGGGGCGCGGTGGTCGTACAGCGCCGGCCGCGGGCACGCCGCCACCAGTTCGGTCATCAGGGCTACGCCGTCGTCTATCTCTTCGGCCGCCAGCCGTGATGTCGAGCAGCAGCCGTCAGGGACGCCGACAGCGCGGCGTACGTCTGGAGCGCCAGCGGGCCGGCGGTGGGGGTGTCCTGGTCGTGGCGTCACCCGGCCGCGCAGCAGTGCTCGTCATCGGCGTTCATCGGCAGCTCGAGCCGCCACGACACACCGGCACGAGTTTTGCGTCGGTGAGGAAGCCTGTCGAACGAGATACCGCGCGATCGCTCAGCGTCGATGATTGGCACCTTCGCAGGTGCGCTCCGCCACCAAACAGCGAACCACCGCACTCCGAGCCTGCTTGCGAAGACGCGTGGGTTCCGGTGAAAGTCCTCAGTCACGCTGAACCGCGGCGGACGTGCCGGTAAGGACCCTGTCACCAGCGCAACGGCGGTGATCTTGCGTGGGCGTCACCCCTTTGGGTGCGTCGGGGTTTTTCGGAGGAGGTGGGCAGGAGCCGTCGTCCCATGCCGTGCAGACGGCCGCCGTGCCCGCACGGTTACGGGCGGGAGCACAGTTCACCCACTGGTGTGGCCTGTAGGGCAGCCGGGGCAGGCCCTACTCTGTCGGCACGGTGAACGCGCAGCCGCGGTCGCCAGCCGTACGGTCACGGGTGTCCGCTCTGACAGGACAGCGCGGCAGGGGCGGCCCGTGCCACCTCGCACGTCTGCGCGGGGCCCGCGCTCAACGACAAACAGCTGCTGTCTTCCAGGCGGCCGCGGTTGGCGGCCCGGGGCGTGCGGGACGGGGCGCTGCGTTCGGCATCGCATCTCCGGCTGCCGGCCATGCAGCGTCGCGGCCCTGGATATGCCGCGTTGTCAACGCCGGCGGCGCGCGGGTCCTGGCTGGTTCCGGCGCGCGCTGTGTGAGCGTGGCGGGCCGCGGCTCAGTCAGGTATGGTGGTGTGGGGTGTCAGTGGCGGCCTCCGTGGCGACCCCCGGAGTGGTCGTCGACGAAGCGGCCGCGGTCGTTGCGCAGGGTGGCGGTGATGTCGCGGTCGTTGTTCACAGTAGGGGCGGCGGTCTGGAAGAGGTCGGTGCGGGGTCGCGGCCCTCTCGGTGTGGATCGGACTGTGGCGCGGCCGTTTAGGTGGAAGCGGCGACGGTGTAGGTGTGCCCGGACTCGTCGTGAGAGTCCAGCCCTTGAGGTTGATCTCTCGCGGGTGGGGTTGGTGAGTTCCACCCACTGCCGTTCAGGGAACGGTTGGAGCGGTCGTCGCGTCGGGGAGTCGTACTGGACGCGAGAGATCTCCACTTCGCGCGGTCGTGGTCGGCCGCGGACGCGGCAGCGTCACTGCCGCGACCGTGCGCTGGCCGCGCGCGCGGTGGCAGCCAGACGGCGGGCGGTGACGGAAACGGAAACAAACACAGGCGTCCCCTGCATGGTGCGGGGCGCCTCACAAGCAGCCATCACAGACGGTGGGGGTCGGTGCCAGTTGCGGGTGGCGCGGCTGGCCGCACCCGCACTCTGCCCACGCGTGCGCCGGTGTGTCGGAAACAGCATAGTGTTACTGGTTGACCGCATTTCTGTGACTCTCGACGGCACTGCCATGCATGCCGGACGTGCGCAAGTGACGCTCAGCAGGCCACGAGCCGTTGCGACAGTTGGCTGCGGCTGCGTCTTCGCATGCCCACCACCCTGGGTCGTACGGGCCGTCACCCAAAGTGAGTACAGCAATGTTCAGCGGCAGCGTCATTCGTCGTCGAGTACGGCTGAGCCAACGCTGGCCGCGCGCCATCGAGGTGGGCGCACGCGGTGGTGATTTTGGTGAGCCGGCCGGGCATTGGATCCGCGCCCAGCTGACCGAGGGGGCTTGCCGGAGCAACGGAGTGGTCAGCGATCTCGAGGCCTGGTGGTTCCTGCAGTTGGCGAGACGTGGCGGCCGTGGAGCCGGTTGGCATCGACGACAGCAACCGCCTGCACGTGCGATGCTCAAGCCCGCTGGCGCACCCAGGCCGGCTGATCGGCGCTGCGCTGACCGCGCGCGTCAACGAGGTGTCGCCCGGTCGAAGGTCGCGGGCATCGTCGTACAGGCTGTTCCAGTGCTCTCCCGGGATCATCCGGGACGGCGGCCCGACATCGTGGGCGAGGACCTCGCCGGTCAGGTGGAACGGTCATGCTCGGCGCTCAGGGACAGGAACTGTGCACGTGGCGATCGGCCGGGCCGGGAGGAAGCTGCGGCGCGCACCTGAGATCTGGCCGGATCCGCGAGCTGATCGGGCGAACAGTGCGCATCACCGTGGTCTCCAGCACGCTGCTGCCGTCGTGGTCCTCGTCACAGTCTGCCTCGGTCACCGAACGGCAGGCCGTCGAGGACGTTCTGCTGCAGACCTGGCACGACGCGGTCGATCCTCGGCTTCTGCGGGCGGTCGTGATCATCCCATCGGTGCCGGATAGCGCGGAACGCGCTGGTCGGGCAGCGTTGGGGCTTGCGGAGGGGTGCGGCGGTCGCAGTGCTGGTGAGTTCGCGGCGCAGCTCGCCCCGGCCTGGGACGTAGAGGGTCTGGTAGATCGTCTCGTGCGACACGTGCATCTCGGTGGTCGGGGGAAGTGCAGGCGCAGGCTCGGCTGATTGCTCGGGACTCATTCGTCAGCCATGACTGGATGGTGTCACGTAGCTGCAGGTTCGCTGCGATCTTCGCTTGAGGCGGGGGCCGCCGGGCCGTGCTCGGGCGTGGCGGTGTGGCCGGTACTGGCCGTTCACAGGGTGCGGTTGCGGCGGATCTCCCGGCTAACGGGCAAAGCCAGATGGTTGCGATCTCGGCCGCCCGGAGGGCGACCGACTGGTGTCTGGAGACGCGGTCACCGCGCTGGCGTTGCGATCTCGGCCGCCCCGGAGGCGACGCCACGACTTCTCAGCATCTTCAGTCCGCGCACAAGGTTGCGATCTCGGCGCCCCGGAGGGCGACCGCCACAACCATGGTGGTGCCGGGTACGAAGCTGACTCGGTGTTGCGATCTCGGCCGCCCGGAGGGCGACGCCCACCCGGGCGCCCTCCTCACCCGCCCAGTCGTCCATGTTGCGACGACAACGACTGACGCCACCGCCGAGACCGGGCGGTGGCCCGGAATTGAAACCGCTCAGACTGGCCCAGATTCAGCCGTTGCGACAGGGGGGAGGAGGCCCGGTCAATGCAGCCTGGACGTCCTCTGCGGAACACCCCCACAGTGTGGGGAGGAGCGCTCCGACACGGTCAGCACGGGGCGGAGGCGGAACACCACCACAAGGTGGGGGAGGAGGAAAGCGCCGCGTTCACCCGGTGACTGCCCGGACACCCCACAGGTGGGGGGAGAGAATCGGCGGCGGCCGTTCTCATCCGGGTGGAACACCACAGCGTGGGGAGGAGGTGCGCAGGGCCTCGACCATGCGGGGGGTGGGCGGACACACCCACAAGCGTGGGGAGGAGGCTTTGCGACCTGGGCGATGGTAGCGGTTTGCGGTCTTTGCTTTCTAATGTGAGGGCGATGCTGCGGAGTCCGGCGCGTAGGCTCGGCCGCGGCCGATCGGTGAGGATCGCGTCGCGGACCTTGTCACGTCGGTGATCACGGGTCTCTTCGAAACGGTCCCAGTGCGATGCGGTGACGTCCGGGTTGGAACGGCGCGGTGCCGGCGTCGCGGTGTGTGTGCAGGGCGAGTGGCGGGGCGCGGAGGATGGTGCCGACGTCCAGGCGTTCGCGGTGGCCCGGGCCAGCACCAGTCTTCGGTGCTGCCGGTCCGCGGGATCCGCGACGGCGGGGGCGTCTTCGGCACGGGACGGCTGCGCGCGAGCTGTTTCGCACGCTTGCGGTGTCTGCGGTCCGGTCGTTCTTCGACTGCCGGACCGGGTTCGCGGCGATCGGTAGGCGACGGGCACGCCGGGACGCAGCGCGGCGAGGGAAGCGGGTCATGTCCTTGCTGACGGGCTGGGTGAAGCCTGTGGGGAGACGGTCGAGGCGGGGGTTCGGTGCGGGTCTGGGCCAGGACTGGATTCCGGCGGGGGTCTCGTCGATGCGGAAGAGGAGTCGCCGGTGGCGCGGGCGGTGGCGCCAAGTGGTCGGGCGGAGCGCATGAGGGGTCGTGGAGGCGGTCCCGTCATCGAGGACATCGAGAGCGTGCGGTTTCGGGTGTCGATGCGGAGCGGGGAGCCAGGCCGTGCGGGTTTAGGGGTTCGGTGGTGGGTGGTCATGCGCGGTCTCTGGTGGTCGGCGAGGGCGTTGAGCACTGCGTTCCGTCTCGGCGCACGGTCGCAGGTGGCGGGGTGGTGACGTATTCGGTTCGGGGCGGTGGGGCGCGGGTGGTGGGGGTGGAAGCTGACGGCTGGTCGTTGAGGACGCTGCGTGCCGGCGCTTCTTCGTGGGGGGTGTGGTCGTAGGCGAAGACGACGGGGGACGGTGTCGGCGCCGTAGGGGCGGGTGCGGTGCAGGGGCATGGTGTCGAGGAGCGTGGCGGCGTCGTCTACGACGGGGCTGACCGTGACAGGGCGGCGGGCGGGCAGGCGCGGCGGCCGAGGTAGAGGGGCAGCGGGGGCGGCGCAGCGCGGTGGCGGCCTCGGTGATGAGGGCCGGGTCGGGGTGGTCGACGGCGACGGTGAACGCGGCGTCGGCGAGGTAGTGGCGGCGGGTGACGATCGTGGCCGTGCCTTCTTCCTTCCGGTCGCCCTTGGCGGTGGGGACGGTGAGGTGTTGGGGAGGCCGCGCCGATGGTGTGGAAGTCGACGAGGCGCTGGCCGGGCGGTCGACACGGATCGTGAACCGCAGGCGGTCAGGTCGGTGATGTCGGCGCTGCGGGGGCGGCCGTGCGCGGCGGCGAGGAGACCGATGAGGGCGGAGCGGGGTGGGCCGGGTATGGGTGTCGCGTTCGGTGAACTGGGAGTGCTCGCCGAAGGATCATCAGCGGTCCGGACAGGTGGATGACGATGCCGGGCATGGTCTTCTTCCGTTCGGGCCGCCGCCCCCGTGGGGCATGCGGGTGCGGCGGGCGGTGGGAACCCCCACGGGCGTGGGGAGCCGGAGGTCAGGCGTTGTACGGGCCGAACAGGGCATCGACCGCGGCGGCGGTGAGCTCCTTGAAGGAGTCGGCGCGGTCGCCGAGGCCGGTCAGGTTCTCGCCGTCGGCGATCGTGGCGTGTCCGCTGTAGGCGACATCGTCGGTGCCGACGAGCCGGTTGACGGCGCTGGCGTAGCGGGCGAGGGCGAGCGGGGACGGGGCAGCGAAGCGCCGCCTCGTCAGCCTGGACGGGCCGCTCGAACGCGGCCGCGTAGTTGACGGGGCTGGTCGGTGCGACGGTGAAGTGGACGAGGTCAGGGATGGTGTGCGGGGCGGTGCCGTTCTTCTTCGCCTGCGGGAGGATGCGGATGAACCCGCGGGTGAACGCGTCGACTAGGGCGCGGGCGGTGGTGGTGTCGCCGGCCAGATGGGTGTCGTTGAGGAGTTCGTCGAGGTCGAGGACGGCGTACCGGTAGAAAACGCCGGTGGCGTACTCGGCGTGGTTCATGTGGCCGCTGCGGATTCGTCGCTGTCGTGGGTGACGTCGTCCACGGCGGTGAAGAAGTCGGGCTGGCGGCGGGCGGCATGGGTGGTGAAGCCGTGGGCCATCTGCGGGCGGCGTCGACCCCGGCGCCGGGCAGCTCGGACAGCATGCGGCCGAACAGGGCGATGCTGCCGTTGATGGACTTGATGATGTCGATGACCTCGGCGGCCGGCACCCCGGGCTTGGGGTTCTTCGCGCTCGACTGGGCCGCCTTCTCCACCTCGTTGCGGTAGGTCTCGCACAGGTCGGCGAGCTTCTCGCCTGTCGAGGCCGGGACGAACAGCAGCGACTTGGTGCCCTTGTCGTCCAGGGCGAGCCGACCTTGTCGGTCTTTGACTTCTTCGCGACCGAGTCGAGGACCTGTGCGGCGGCAGCGGCCGCGAGTTCGTCGTCCCAGCCGCGCGTGATCAGCGCATCCTTGACCAGGGTGGCGATGCGGCGGGTCCGGACGGCCTCGATACCGGTGGACTCCTCGACGAACTCGCGCAGCGGACGGCCAGGGACTGGGAGGAGATTCGGATCCGGGTCGCGCCACGAGGTGAGGGTTTTCGGCGCACCGAGGTCGTCACGATTGAGGTTGGCGTACGGGATGGTCTGCACCGCGTGCAGGGTCAGGAACGGCATCGGTCTACTTCTCGCTTCGGTACGGACGGTACGGGCAAGGTGGGTGTAGTAGGCGGTCGACCAGCGCAGCGCGGCGGCGTCGCGGGCCTGGTCGCGGTCCCAGCCGCTCAGGTCGTGCAGCAGGACGGCCCAGTCGGGCAGCAGCCGCCCGGATGCCACGCGACGCAGGAGGCCGGGCAGGGTGGTGTGTGCAGGCCGGTGAGATCCTCACGGGCGAGGGACTGCAGCCGTCGCGCGGAAGGCCCTTCGGGGTCGTCCTCACCCGCACACCTGGGGCATCGAGCGCGGCGAGGACGCCGCCGAGGTTCCGCCCGTACAGCCGCTCACCCCAGGTCAGCGCCGCTGCCTCCTCGACGCTTTGGCCATCGGTGACCAAGTGGTCCTTGGCGGGCTTGGCTCGCGGGTCATACAGGGCAACGAGCCCGGCAACCGAGTAGTGCGCCCACTCCTCCGCCTGGGCCGGCATCTCCGGATGTGCCGGGCCACGTACCGGTGTGCACGGACGGCTTCAGCGGGGTCCGGCCGACAGCCGACCGGATCGCTGCCCGGCCCGGTATCCCGGCGGCACACAGCGACGATCTTGCACAAACCGATCCGCCTGCGCCAAGCGGTCCCGCTCGGCCCGCCCCTGGCAGGCTCGCTGCTGCTCATGCGGCGTTCCCTTCCCTGGTCGGTCTTCACTGAGCCGGTACGCAACGCCGACAGCACCTTGCGCCGGTGCACGACCGCGGCCCGCACGGTGCGCGGATCGTCAGCGTCGGCGGCCTCACGGGTCAGCCGGTCGTACACATCGAGCGCGATCCGCCCGAACGCCTCCGGCGCGCTGTCCACTCCCCGCCGCCGAGGATCTCCCAGAACGCGGCCTCGGCCCGCGGCCAGTACCCGGCCTCGGCCGCCTTCCCCCACGGCGACGGCGGCACCTTCCCCCCAGCCGGGACGGCCGTCTCCTTCCACACCGAATCCAGCGCCACACCAGCCGCGACCCGGCAAGCTCCGCCCGCTCCCGCACCACCGCGATCCGCGCCGTGTTCGCCGCCTCCTCCTCGCGCAGCGCCACGAGCACGGGCGGGGTCGCCGACCGGTACCAGCCGACCTCACCGCCGCCCTTCTCCGGCTCTGCTCGAACCCGTACGCCGTCACCCCCACATGTGTGAGCACGGTCGCGGGGACGTCGTGGATCGCGTCCATGATCAGCGGTCGCCGCGCGACCGCACCGGGTTGGCGTGCAGCAGCAGCCATCCAGGTCACGGAACAAGGACCGCCCGACCTGGGCCCGCTGCGGATACGGCGTGCCCTTCTCGCTCTCCCGCCACATCACGTACGGATCCCGCACCGCGGAAGAGTGTCGGCCACGCCCACGACACGTACAAGTCGCTGGCACTCGAACGCTCGTCGTCCGGGACCAGCAGCAGAGCGTGCTGCGCGCGCGCCGTCAGCAGACTCACCGGCCCGGCCGCCTCCGGCAGGGTGCCGTCCGGGTCGGGCAGCACGTCCGCCTCCCACGGCGCCAGGTCCGCGTCCACTCGGGGGTTCCTCAACCTCCGGGATCCCCAGCACGATCGTCTCGAACAGCGTCCGTCCCGTCGGGTGATACGACACCAGGCCCCGCAGCGGCGCCACCGACGCGTGCCGCTTCTTCTGCGTCTTCGTCGTACGGTCCGGGCCCTGCGGCCCGCCCTGCCCGTACCAAAGCCAAGCAACCAGGTGCAGGGCCGCTCGGCAGCCGGAACCGGCACCGGATTCCCGTCGTGGAACGGCCCGAACCACGCCGAACTCGTCGCCGACGCCCGGCCCCACGCCAGCTTCCCGACCCCGCTCGACTTCCGCACCCGCTCGCCTTACGGCGCCCGGACTCAAGGACGGTATCCATCTGGCCGGGAAGCCGCGGCTCCTGCATCCACGGACGGGCCGGGTCGAACAGCCCGAACCGGCCCTCATACTGGCTGAAGTACCCGGCCACCAGCTCGGGATCAAACCGGCCAGCCTCCAGGAGCGCGTACGGTCACCGCCGGTCATCTCCTCCAGCCGGCCGCCCGCAGCCCCAGCGCATACAGAATGCGCAGCAGACCACACTCCGCGGGCGGCATCCCCACAGCCAGCGCTTCGATACGGTGCGCCTCGGCCAGAAGACCAGCGAGACCTAACCGACCAGGGCTGCCATCGGTCATCGTGACGTCAACCCACGGGTCGATCGCCACGTCCAACCCCTCCGCACCGGGGGCGGTTCATCGTATTGAGTACCCACCGGCCGACCGTATACGGCAGGACTGACAACGCCGGCGCTTATGACTGGAACCCCACCGACGTGGGAAAGTGATCTGGACGCTGCCACGGGGAGAAGTCGGGAAGTTCAGCTGCGAATAGCCGATCAGCAGAGCACCCCACCCGCGTGGGGAGAACCCAGTCCAACAAGGCCGATCTGGCGCAGGCCGCCGGAGTACCCCCACATGCGTGGGGAGAACATGTCCTTGTAATCGTCCCGCAGCCCGTCCAGCGGGACCACCCCCACATGCGTGGGGAGAACAGGCGGGCCCGGCTGGTACCGGGCCCGTCGTGCGGACCACCCCCACATGCGTGGGGAGAACGGCAGCAGCTGCTCCAGGTCCACCCCGGCCTTCGGACCACCCCCACATGCGTGGGGAGAACCGCGCCGAGCTCCGCGCCATGCACGCCGTCCTCGGACCACCCCCACATGCGTGGGGAGAACCCGGCCCACTGGTAGGGCAGGCCGTTCTGGGTCGGACCACCCCCACATGCGTGGGGAGAACTCGGAGTGGCGGGCCCAGCCGCTCATGGGCTCCGAACCACCCCCACATGCGTGGGGAGAACTTCCGGGCCTCGATCAGTTCTCCAATGACGGCCGGACCACCCCCACATGCGTGGGGAGAACTCGTCGTGCTCGACGAGAGCGGGCAGGTGGAGCGGACCACCCCCACATGCGTGGGGAGAACGGACACGGCTCCGCTGAGCGCCGACACGCTCTTGGACCACCCCACATGCGTGGGGAGAACCCGCCGTCCTTCCCATACGTCCTGGCCGTTGACGGACCACCCCCACATGCGTGGGGAGAACGTCACGCCACACGACCGAACCCAACGCCAGATCGGACCACCCCCACATGCGTGGGGAGAACAGCTGGAGGCTTTCCTTGGTGAACTCGATGAACGGACCACCCCCACATGCGTGGGGAGAACATCCGCCTCGGCGACGAGTCCAAGGCCGCGCACGGACCACCCCCACATGCGTGGGGAGAACGGGTCCAGCTTGAGCCCGTCCGGGGTGATCCGCGGACCACCCCCACATGCGTGGGGAGAACGTGCCGGTGGGCCGGATGAGGGGCGGCCGTGGCGGACCACCCCCACATGTGTGGGGAGAACGCCCGGTCGGTGAGCTTGTCGAGGTCGCTCTTCGGACCACCCCCACATGCGTGGGGAGAACTAAGGTATGGGCACCCCATGGGTGCACAGTTACGGACCACCCCCACATGCGTGGGGAGAACGCAGAAGGTAACGTCGGGGCGAGCCATACCGCCGGACCACCCCCACATGCGTGGGGAGAACCTCTCGTTCGCGCCCACCACCACGTAAGAGCGCGGACCACCCCCACATGCGTGGGGAGAACCCTTCGCGACCTGCATGGATGCGAGGGCTTTTCCGTTTCTTTACCGGGCTTACTGGTCATCGGGCTTCGACGATACCGAGTACGGGGTGGAGGTGGAGGTGGCGGCCGCCGATCGGTGGGGCTTCGTAGCCGGATGGCGTGGGGTGGTGGGGCAGGAGGACGAGCCGCTTCAGGCGCGGCTCGCGCGCCCACGTGGTCGGGGGTTGCTGGTCGGGCGTGAGTTGGGTGAGCCAGGCACCGGCGCGCATCGGTACGGCGTAGTTCATGATCTGCCGGACTTGGGCGCGGCTGAACCGTCCGTCGGTGGTGTCTCCGGTGAGGGGGAGCTCGACGGTGTTCTCGGGGTCGAGGAACGGTTGGCCGGTCTTGCTGGTGAAGGTGGGGACGAGGTGGACGCTGTCGGCGCCGAGTCGGGTGGTGATCAGGTCGGGGTCGGCGTTGGAGTCGGTGAGGCGGTGGAGGTTCGCGGTCCGGGTGCGGCCGGGGGCGGGGACCAGGACGAGGCGCGCGATGGCGGCGCGGGCGGCGTCGTCGGCGATCCGGTTGCGGTCAGCGTTGAACAGGGCGTCGGGGGTGCGGGAGGCGAACACGGGGTCGTAGACGGCGTTCACGAGGCGTTGGACGTCGCCGGGGATGTTGATGGGTCCAGTGTGTTGGTCGAGGATTTCGTGGGTGCGGTGGAGGAGGGACTCGGGGTAGACGTCGCCCCAGGGGCCGGGGTGGAAGTCGGCGGCGCCTTGAGCGGTGAGGGGGGAAAGGACAGTCATCCGGGGTTCGGTTCCGGCCCATGCCGGCCGGGTAAGGCCCGCGGCTGCCCAGACTTCGGGGCCGTGGCGGAAGGCGCGTCCGGCGCGCTGCAGGAGCAGGGCGAGGGGGGCGAGGTCGCTGATGATGAGGTCGAAGTCGAGATCGAGAGACTGCTCGATGACCTGGGTGGCGACGATGACGCCGCGGGCCGGACGGTGGGTGGTGGGCTTGTTGACGCGGCCGAACGCAATCTCGGCAGCTTGCGTGTTGGCGGCGCGCTGGTGGGCCGGAAGACGTGCGTGCAGGAGGTGCAGCTCGGTGCTGGTACCGGCGGCGGCGAGAGCGCGGTAGGTGGCCTGAGCCTGGGCGACGGTGGTGCAGATGACCGCGGCGCAGCCGCCGTGTTCGGCGAGCTGGCCGAGTTCGCGGATGATCGCCTGCTCACGCGGGGCGCCGAGTCGGGTGGGGGCAAGGCGGATGTGCAGGTTGCGGCCCCGGCTGGTGCCGACGGGTACGGGCGGGGTGCAGGTCTGGCCGGTAGTGGCGTCGGTGAACGACCAGCCAGGGTAGGCAGGTTCGATCTTGGCGGGCCGGGTGTGTCCGGCACCGGACCGGTAAGCATTGACCAGCCCGGCGGCCGTGTCGCCGGTGAGGGTAGCGGACAGGACGACGACCGGGACCTGCCAGGCGCCGCACCACTCCAGCAGGCGCAGGAGAAGCGCGTGAGTGAACGCATCGTAGGAGTGCGCTTCGTCGATGATGAGAGTCTTCCCGGACAGGCCGAGGTGGCGGAGCTGCCCGTACTTGAGCGGCAGCATCCCCAGCAGGGCCTGGTCGATGGTTCCCGCGGCAAGGTGAGCGAGGAGGCCATGCCGGTTGGACTGCAGGAGCCAGCGGGTTGCCTCAACCGACTGGCCGGTGTCGCCGTGGATGACGCGCGGTTCGGCCTCGCCATCGGGCTGATGCATCCATGAGGAGCCGTGGAGACGGGTGACGGCGCTCGGCAGGTTCGCGGTTGCCCAGTCGACGAGGCGGCCGTGGATCTGGTCGGTAGTGGCCTGCGTCGGCAACGCCAGGTATATGCCGTGCGTACCGGCCGCGCAGCCCATGAGAGACGCGGCATAGAGAGCGGCCTCGGTCTTTCCGTCGCCAGTCGGAGCGGTCACCAGCGTCAGGCCGGCCGCGTCAGCCAGCATGCCGGGCAAGTACGTGGCGATGCTCTGCTGCAGCAGATTCGGCGTGGTGATCGGGATGTAGCCGAACATGTCGGTGAACGAGACGGCCGACCCAGTGAGCACCGGCACTTCGAGCCCGGCCTCCTCGACCAGGCTCCGGGCCTGCTGGCGGCTGGCCTTCGCCCACGCGTGCGCGGCCGCCGAGTCCAGCACGGCGGGCACTCGACGGGCCCGGCGGGCGAGGTGGTGCTCTTGAGAAACGAGCCAGTCAGCAAGGACGATCAGGCCGGTGACGACGGTGATCGCCGCGGCCGGGACCGTCGCGCGCCCGTCGAGGGCGCCCAACGGCGGGGCGCCAGTAATCTCGGCCAGCACCCGGGCGACAGCCTCCCGCTCGGACTGCCACCGTCCCACACCGAGGCCCGGCCAGAACGGGACCGGATCGGCCACCGCACCCGGCACAGTCGGCTCACGAAACCGGCCGTGATGCCCACCGAGGATCTGCCCGGCCACCACCCCGGGCAGCCCGTCCCGCGCACCGCCCGTCACCGGCCAGCCCAGCCCCGCCAGAAGCGACGGCCCAAGCAGCTGCGACGCTGCTTCGTGACGGCCGACCGCCTCCGCATCCACCGCCGGCACTCCCGGAAATCCGCCACCGTGCAGCGCCTCCGCCAGATCCGCCCGGTACGCCTGCCACCCGGGGATCGCCTTCCCGATGTCGTGCAGCCCCGCCCACAACGCCACCACCCGCCGCGCCTCATCCTCGCCGACCCCCAGCCCGGCCGCGATCAGCCGCCGCTGCGCACGGTTGAGGTAGACGTCCCACAGGACATCTGCCATCACGGCCGTATCGATCAGATGGCACAGCAGCGGGTAGTGCGACACACCCGGCGGCAGCCCCTCGGACTTCCCCCAGATACGACACTCGAAAACGTCGTCAGACACGAATCCCTCCCCGAACAGCACCCCCACCAAGCGTGGGGAACACTTCCCCGGCCCACCGGACGTACGACCCTGCCGACGGATCACCCCACGCGCACGTGGGAAGCGCCTCTACCCGCGCCAGGCCACCCGGATCACCCCCACGTACGTGGGGAGCACAGGATGCTGATGTACCGCGTGAACTGCTGGATCGGATCACCCCCACGTACGTGGGGAGCACTGAGGGGCCGTCGGCGTCGGCGTCGGTATCGGCGGATCACCCCCACGTACGTGGGGAGCACTGCCGTAGCCGCCCGGAGGGGCGGAACCCGGCCGGATCACCCCCCACGTACGTGGGGAGCACACATCGACGGACAGATCGCCATCCCACTGCAACGGATCACCCCCACGTACGTGGGGAGCACGGTCCGCCAGTACCTCCTCAGCCTGCTGAACGGCGGATCACCCCCACGTACGTGGGGAGCACGACGCCCGGTACTGGACCATGATGCTGACCGTCGGATCACCCCCACGTACGTGGGGAGCACGACGTGCTGCCTCGGGATGACGAGGGTGTGACCGGATCACCCCCACGTACGTGGGGAGCACCCTTTCTGACCTGTGGAGTCTGCGGGGCTTTGCTGTTTCTTTGTCAATGCTCGTGGTGTTGAGGTCAGCGTACGTGCCGGGTCTGACATGCCGGCACAGTTCCGGTAGTTACCCCTGTCTCGGTCACGTCCGTCGGGTTTGGAAGGGTTCGGCGCAGCCGCGTTGACAGAGCAGCTCGCGCGCGGCAGGCGTGCGTTCCTAGATGATCAATTCCAAGGGATGCCTGCGGAGAGTGTGGGGTGGGTGGCGGCCGAAGCCACCGCGAGACGGTCAGGCGGCGGGCTGCCGGCCCTGGTTGTCGAGGTGGCAGCGGGCGGTCAGGGGGCAAGGTCGGCGAGGAGACCTGCGAACTCGTCGGGCGAGATGATGCGGATGCCGAGGTTCTGGGCCTTGGCGTGTTTGGATCCGGCGCCTTCTCCGGCGACCAGGAGCGAGGTGCGCTTGGAGACGCTGGAGGAGGACCTGCCGCCGGCATGTTCGATGAGTTCGTTCATCTGGTTGCGGCTGAGCTTTTGAAGCGGACCGGTCATGGCGCCGGTGACGACCACGGTCAGGCCGTGAAGCGGTCCCGTCGTCACCGCCTCCGTGTCCGCCGCACCGTCGGCGGCGTTGGTGTCGGCGGTCGGTGTGGCGCCGGGTTCGGTCATGTTCACCCCGGCGGCGACGAGCTTGTCGATGACGGGGGCGAGCTGGACCAGCTCGGCGACGATGACCGGTGCCTTTTCGGTGCCGATGCCGTCGACGTGCTGCATCGCCTCGGCGTCGGCGGCACGGACCGCTTCCATGGTGGCGAAGTGGCGGGCGATGCGCCGGGACATCGACCGTCCGGTGCCGCGTACACCGAGCGCGCACAGCACCCTCGACAGTGGCTGGTTCTTGGCCTGCTCGATCGCGGCGAGGAGGTTGTCGGTGCTGGTCGGCCCCATCCGCTCCAGCGCCAGAAGCTGGTCGCGGGTCAGGGTGAACAGGTCGGCGAAGTCGTGGATGAGGCCGGCGTAGGCGAGCTGGACGACACGGGTCAGGCCGAGGCCTTCGATGTCGAGCTGGTCGCGGCCGGCGGCGTAGGAGACGGAGGCGACCAGGTGGCAGTCGCGGCCGCGTTCGCAGCGCCAGCGCTGCTCGGAGGTGTCAATATCCGAGCCGCACTGCGGGCAGGCATCGGGGAAGGCGATGGGCTGCTCGGCGCCGGTGCGCAGGTGGGCGACGGGGGCTTCGATGCGGGGGATGATGTCGCCGGCCTTGTAGACCATCACGCGGTCGCCGATGCGCAGGTCGCGGCGGGTGATGTCGGCGGGGTTGTGCAGCGTGGCGTAGGTGACGGTGGAGCCTTCGATCTCGACGGGTTCCAGGACGGCCCGGGGAGCGATGATGCCGGTGCGGCCCACGTTCCACTCCACGCCGATCAGGGTGGTGACCTTCTCCACCGCCGGGAGCTTCCACGCGACGGCCCAACGCGGCGCCCTCGAGCCGGATCCGGCCGCCTCCTGGTCGGCCGCCAGGTCGGCCTTGATGACGATGCCGTCGATACCGAACGGCAGCTCGGCGCGCAGCGCAGCGATCTCCTCCACACATCCCTGCACCTGCGCGGTGGTGCCCGCGGTGCGGCCGGGCACCTTGGTGGCAGCCGTGGTGTGCACGCCGAGCACGGCGATAAGGGACATGACGTCGCTGTGTGAGGAGGCGGTCAGGCGTGCCGCGAGGTCCTCGGAGGTGGCCGGCAGCGGCAGGCAGCCATAGCCGAAGAACGTCATCTCAAGGCGGTAGGCGCGGTCCTTGGCCCGCAGCGTGCCCGCCGCGGCGTTGCGCGGATTCGCGAACGGCTCCCCGCCGTGCTCCGCTCGGAGGGCGAGCGCCGTTTCGAACTGGGCGGCCGTCATCAGCACTTCACCGCGTACCTCCAGCGTCACCGGTTCGGCCAGCTGCTCCGGCAGGCCTGTGAGGGTGCCGATGGCGTGGGAGACGTCCTCCCCGGCCGTCCCGTCCCCGCGGGTGAGCAGCTGCACCAGCCGGCCGTCGCGGTAGCGGGCGGCCAGCGCCAGACCGTCCAGCTTCGGCTCGACACTCCACGCAGTGACCGGCCGGCCGATCCGCCGCTGAAGTGACGCCGCCCATGCCTCGAACTGCTCGGCGGAGAACACATTGTCCAGACTCAGCATCGGCTGGACGTGCGGCACATCCCCCTGGGTGGCACCCCCAGCCACCTTCCCCGTCGGCGACTCGGCCAGCACCCGGTCGGGATGCCCGGCCTCCCACGCGGCTATCGCCCGCACCAGACGGTCGTAGGCGTCATCGTCGAGCGGGCTGTCGCCGCCCGCGTAGTAGGCGGCCGCGGCCTTCACCGCGGTCCGGACCGCATCCGCGTACGCGGCGTCGTCGCCAATCACAGCATCGGTGGTTGTCATGACCGCCATCGTGCCCGCCACCACTGACAACGCCGACAACACGCGGGCACGGCGACGGGAGATGCGCTTGGCCGCCCCGTCTTAACAAACGCACCAAGATCGGCGCGCGTGTTCGAGCCGTTGCATGCGCTGGGGCTGCGCGCGGCAGCGTCTTCTTCGCTGGGGGCGGCTCCTGGTCATGCCCGGCTGGCGATCGAGGGGGCACAGGTGCTGTGGTCACCCGTCCGGGCGGTTGCGCACCCGTCGGCGAACCGGCCTGGTGCACGGCCTCGTCGGAGGGGGCATGCGCATCGACGAGCAGCACCTCGCCGAACCCGGGCGCGCCAGCAGGGCAGGACGCCGCCTTCATGGCCTGGGGCCGCAGTGGCGGGCTCAGATCGACAGGACCCACCACAGTGTCGAGGCCCGGGAGGGTACACGCTGGTCTCGGCGCTCCGACCGTGTCGGCGTTACTGCCAGCGGTACGGCTTGACGCTGGGGTCGTAAGAGCAGGTGACCATGGTGCCGTTGGTGGCCTTCAGGGTGCGACCGCGGTCGGCGTTGGGGCAGAACTGTCCGTCAACGACAGGGTGCCCGTTGGAGGTACAGGCATATCCCTGCTTGCCGTCCGGGCAGGTGGTCATGGAGCTTCCGGCAGGCCTGGTGGTGGTCTTTGTTGGGGCAGGCGTGTGGGACTTGACGGGCTGGGGAGCCGAGGTTGTGGGCGGGGTGTAGGCGGGGTCGTTCTTCTGGTGGAGGTAGCCGTGGAAACTGGTGGCGCAGTCACCGGCTTTCTGGGCGAGTTTGACGGTAACGGTGGTGGTGGCGGTGACCTTCGTGCCGGGCGCGGGGCTAATTTCGCAGATGTGCCAGTCGCTGTGGTCGGTGGGAAGTGTGACGTCCTTATGCAGGGCTGTGGCCGTGATGCGCACGGCCGGCAGATCCTGGCCGACGAGTTCTTCCTGCACCTGCCCGTAGGTCTCGCCCTGTAGTACGGGGATGACCGCAGTCTGAGCGGTGCTTGATGCGGACGGCGCGGAGGACGTGGTGATCGCCGTCGGCGCCGCTGCCTTGGAGTCGGCCTGCGTGCCGCTTTCGCATGCGGTCAGGGCGAGGACACCGGCGACGACAGCGGCGGCAGGGACGACGAAGCGAGAAAGCCGCAAGTGCTGGATCATGCCGTCCATCCTTCCGGACTCGCGGCCGTTCAGCGAAATCGAGAATGCGGTACGGCTCCTGAGCGATGGGACGCTCTGCTGAAATCCCTCGACTTCGGCTACGACGACGTGAAGATCACGTTCGGGGAGCTCCTCGACATCCTCGCGACCCAGCAGCCAGCCCCTACCAACCCGGCCTGACCTTGGCCTGGGTGGGGTGGCTGCACCCGTACGGCCACCTCCGGCGCCCAATTCCCCGCTACACGTCAGGGCGGCCGATCATGGTCGAGTGGTGCCGGAGGCAGCCTTGGTGGCGCAGACGGTGCCCCGGCCCTCGACGATGGCGCAGGCGCGGACGCCGCTCAGGTCGTCCACGTGAATCATGCGGGTGTGAGCGTCGTGTCCGGTCTGCTGCCGGTACTCCTGTGAGTTTTCATCGTCGTGCCCGATGGCGAGCGTGATGCGGTCTCCCTGGGAGGTGCCGCTCATCTTGGCCCAGGCGGCGTGGCAGCGGGGACTGTAGCGCAGTTCTACGAGAACTCCGTAGCTACGGCCGCTGTATGCGGTCACGGCATCCTGCGCGCACACCGTGGTGGTCGGCTCCACGGACGTGCAGGAGGCGCCACTGCATGTGGCGGGCGGCGCGGGCCGGGCCGATGCCGCTGATGCCGAAGGGCGGTCCGCCCCTCCGGTTTGGGTGGAGCCGGCGAAGTGCCAGGCCAGGAACGCGACGACCAGGACCACGGCCCCTGAGGCAGCGAGGATCGTCAGCACGGTCCTCTTCCTTCCGGTTTCCGCTGGCACGGGTGAAGACGCTGAGGCCGTCGTGGTTTGGGGTGCTGGTGTCGAGGACAGCTTGGGGCCGCGGCCGCGTTCCATCTCCGCGCGCTGGTGCAGTTCCAGAGCCCGGTCGAGTTCCGTATCGCTCGATGGCGTTTCGGTGGCCTGCGTGCGGATCCGCCAGAGCGCCTGGATCGCCTCGACGGCGGGGAGTGTGGCCCCCGATTCCCATCGTGAGACCGTCGGTTGTTTGGTCCCCAGCTTCTTGGCGACCACGTTCTGGCTCCGGTTGCTCTCCTCGCGCCAGCGCTTGAGTGTCTGCCCCAGCTCGATTCCTGCGGAAGTCGGCGGCTCCTCGCCGCTGTCGGCGTCGTTTCGAGGCTGGGGGTCCACCCGCACGCTCCCTATATCCGGTTCAAAACACCAGGTCAAACCCCATACGCGCTGCCATGTATATGCACGTATGGCCGGTACCGCGCACAGCGTAGAACCGGCTCGGAACATGGTCCAAGGTGGTCGTCAGCCGGAGAGAACGTCCCGGCCAATCCCCTTTCCCGGTAGTCCCTGGCCGCGCCGTGCCCTGGCGCGTCACGGACATGCCCGGAGACATGACACGAAAGGACTAACCATCATGAACGCGAAGTACCGCACGAGCCTGCGGATCGCCGCCGCCACAGCCGCCTGCGCTGGGAGTCTTTCCGTACTCGGCCTGGCCACGCCCGCTGGCACCGCCGCCGCCCACGACGCCGGCACCACCCATCCGGCGCGCCTGGCCCAGCCTCTGAACGCCGCCCACCCGGGCGCGAAGGCCGTTGGCGCCTCGCACGCCCGGCACTGGCCCACGCTGCGCTTCGGCAGCCGCGGGCCGGCGGTCAGCGCAGTACAGCACCTGCTGACCGCGCGGGGGCACGCGGCGAAGGCGGACGGCGTGTTCGGCTCCCGCACCGCGGCCGCGGTGAAGGCCTTCCAGCGCCAGCACCACCTCAACCCCGACGGCGCCGTCGGCACCAACACCTGGAACGCGCTGATCGTCACCGTGCGCCCCGGCAGCCGCGGGCACGCGGTCACTGCGGCCCAGCAGCTCCTGACCGCGCGGGGGCACGCGGCGAAGGCAGATGGCGTGTTCGGCTCCCGCACCGCGGCCGCGGTGAAGGCCTTCCAGCGCCAGCACCACCTCATCCCCGACGGCGCCGTCGGACCCGACACCTGGAACGCCCTGGTGAACGGCCTCGCCAGCACCACGCCCGCTCCGCGCGGGTACGTGCTGAAGTTCATCAAGAACTGGAACGCTCCGGGCAACTCGAAACTCGCCCTCTACCACGACGGCCAGCTCATCAAGAGCTACCGTGCCGGGTCCGGCATGGGCAGCACGAACGAGTGTGCCAAGGAACGCGGTTGGCTGCCCAGCGGCACCTACAAGATCCTCGGGCACCAGACCAACCGCGACACTGCGATCAAGGGCTACGCCATCCACCTCGCTGACAAGACCTGCCACCCCGAGCACGGCCAGACGGCCGTCCTGCGCGGCGATCTGTTCATCCACAGCAACATGACCAAGAACGGCGCCAGCCGATGGCACGGCAGCTACAAGTCCAAGGGCTGCATCAAGCTCGCCCCCGCCGACATCAAGAACCTGTTCGCCCACCTGAACCAGGCCCACTGGCCCAAGAACCTGACCCTCCAGGTCAGCTGACACAACTACCCATCAGGTAGGGGCTTCCCGGGCACAGCGCCTGGGAAGCCCGCGTCGCATGGACAGCAGCGGTGGTCGGGTACCGTCACCGCGACGCCAGCGTCGCCGCATCCGGCCGGCAGTAAGGAGCGGATCCGATGACCCCCGATGCGCTCCCGTCGGTCCGAGACTTCCTCCACCTCCCGCTCCTGGCCGGACCCAGCAGGTGTCAGCCCACCCTTGCGCCCCGGTGCGGCGCGGGGCCGTACCGGGGCGCGGGGGTTCGTCAGGCGGTAAGAACGACATGCGGAACTCCGCCGCAGGACGGATCCAGGTCGACGGTGACCGTCTGCGTGTCACCGTGGACAGTGAAGACAGTGACCCAGGACGCGGTGTCGCGCTGAATCGCCAGGGCCTTGCGAGCAGCGTCGAGCGGATCGGCCGCGCCCAGGTCGATCTCCCCGAAGGCTGGCTAGAGGTTGAACGTGGCCACCACGGGCGAGTGGTCGGACGGCTTGTCGTGCGGCGCGGCCGGGTGCGTGGCCACGACGGACGGCAGCTTGTTGGTTGCGGTGTGGACTTCCTGAAGCTTGCCCAACAGGGAGTGGCTGATGAGGATGTGGTCGATGAGCTCGTGCTGGCCTTCGAAGACGCGGGAGTAGCCGCCTTGTTCGAGGATGCGCGGGGCGAGATTCCACAGCCGTTTGGCGTCGCCCTGGTCGGGGTGGTCGAAGCCGCCGGTGCCGATCTGCGAACCGGGCGGGCCGTAGAGGATTTGGGTGGTGGCAGCCTGCCAGTCGTCGTTGAAGTCGCCCAGCACGATGACATCGCGGTTGGTGCCCTCGCCCTGGAGCAGCTCGTCGGCCAGGGCGCGCATGGTGACGGCTTCGGCGCTGCGGCGGAAGAGGGCGTAGGCGGCGTAGCGGGCGCGCAGGCCTTCGTCGTGGGTGCTGTGCTGGTTGCCGGGGAAGGTCAACAGCTTCGATTTGAGGTGGCACACGGCCACGTGGAGACTCTTGCCGGGGGCCGGCTCTACGCGGACGGCCAGGCCGCCGCGGCCCATCTCGTGGATGGTGCTGGCGTCGTCCTCGACCTGGACCGCGCCGAGGTGGGCGGGGAAGTTGACGCGCTGCTGGATGTCGAGCAGGGGCCAGCGGCTGATGACGCCCACCCGGATGCCGCGACCGTCGGGGTGGTCCGAGATGGCGGTGTGCCAGGTTCCCGTCAGCTTCTTCACCAGGTCCTCCAGGGTTTCCTGGCTGCCAACCTCCTGCACCCCGAGCAAGTCCGGCCCGATCTCGGTGATCACCCCGCCCAGGGCGTCGACCTTGTCCTCGTAGGCGGCGTCGTCCTTGGCTGCACACTTGGTGGTGGAGGGTGGGCTGCCCGGTGGCAGCGGCCGACAGAAGTTCTCCAGGTTCCACGTCCCGATGATGCTCACCGCTACTCCCCACATCGTCGACTAGGGTGCGACCAGTGTTTCGGCCGCAATCCAGACAGCCCAGTCCCAGGCCGGAACGCGCCTCCAGATTCACCCGACCGCGGGAGATCGCCGAGCTCGGCCTGGACGAGTCGAAGAACTTCGTGAAGCTCCGGCAGACAGTGCGCCAGGCCCTCGCCGAGTCCCCGTATGCCGAAGAGCTGGACCAGTTGGTGCGGCTGCTCCTTGAGTAGGCCCGGGCAGTCTGCTCGCGCTGAAACGGCGGACCAGCCTCACGATCCATTCAGGGCCGACGGCAGGTTCAGGTAGTCCTCCGTGGGGTCCAGCCTGGTGGTGAGCACCAGTGGTTGCCAGAGGCGTATCGGCTCCAGGTGCCTCCGGCTTCGGAGGCCAGCTTGGCCGTGGTAACCCGGTGATAGCTCAGAGCCTCCGCGACGACCGGGGCGGGCATCTCCAGGACGTGCTGTCGGATCGCGGCGGTGCGGCCGGCGGTGGTGGGGATGCCGAGGTCGTTGAGGATGGCCGCAAGGACGTCGGGGTGAAGTGGTTGCCCGGCTCGGCGGCCGCCGGAAGAGTAACCCCCTTTCCACATTCGCGACTGCACGTGTGGCTGCGGCGAGACCACCGCCCACGACCTCGTTCCCGGCCACGAACTCCGCGTCTCACACGAGACTGACAGACAGGGTCCAGACCCGGGTCCGCAAGCACTTCGGTGGCTCCGCGCTCACCTTCATCACCTGGTTCGACGCCGAACTCCCGGCCGTGTGACCTGACGGACCACAGACACGGGACGGTCGCAGGCCCGGCGTCACCTCCCGGGGCACGGTCGCCAGGCCCAGCTCTTCACACACCTCGGTCGTCATCGTGAGGGTGTAGAGCGTCCCGGCCGCCACGACGTGCTGGTACAGGCGGCGGGTGTCGAGGGCGCCCCACACAGGCTCTCCGTCGTCGTCCAGGCGCTGCACCCGGTTCAGGATCAGGCAGTGGTCATGGAGTAGAGGGAAACCGTCTCTGTTGTCGAAGTGCCGGTACGCCGCGACGGCCAGGGTCGGCGTCTTTGCACGCTCGCGGCCGGAGGACCACCGGGTCTCCGCGACCTCATCCTCCAGCCACTGCAGCACAGTGGCGATGGCCCGTTCGTGCGCCTGCTCGATGACCCGGCACGTCTTCTCGTCTCCCAGCGCCCACAGGACGATCAGGGATGCCTGCGGGCGGAACACGAAGTCGAGCGCGAGCAGCGGGATCTGCTTCCGCTTCTCGATGTCCTCGATCGGCTGCCCGAGGACCGTGGCCAGCCGCGCCGTCTCCAGGTCGGCGCCGTCGTCCAGAAGCTCGCGCTCGATGCGGTCGGCATCCGGGTGCCGACCCTGCCCGAACAGCAGCTCCATCTGTCGCTGCGTCACCGTCTGCCCGGCGGTGAACCCGAGGGCAGGCAGGCCGCGCCCCATCCACACCCCAGGCGGGAGCCCGGCCTGCTCCTGGGCGTCCTTCATCGGCGTGCGGGCCGGACGGCGACCGTCCCCGAAGGCCACCCCACGCACGTAGTACCGCCAGGCGTTACGCCTCTGGACCTTCGCAACGCTAATCATCCCCACAGGGAAAACCGGCTCTGACCTGCGAAAAAGAGCGATCCCGTGGGGCGGGAGGGTTCACCAGAACTTCACGGCCGATCCCGCACGGCGGGCACCAGCGGCGACGTCACGCCCGCCCGGCGAACAACGCCTTTCGCACCCGCTGCCCCTACAGAGGGCCATGCAAATGCTGCGCGGCAGCCGGCCACCCACGCCTCAACACCCAACAACCGACAGCAGACGACTCCCCGTCAATGGCGGAAGGGGGTGCTTATGTCGTAAACACCCCCTTCCCAGCTCGGCTCTACACCTCGGGTGGGGAGGGCTCCGTGGCGCGAGAGCTTACGACGTAAGCACTTGAACGCGGAAGTGCAACACACGCTGCTGGGGACTGCCCCGTCACACCCCAGCCACGACACAGGCCCAACAAACACGCTCACAGCGTGCTCTATGGTCGGATGGGGCTGAGGGGCAGGGCGTCTCGACGCCAGAAGGGTGAACGGACCAATGCTGGAGAAACGCCGAATCGCTGTTTTCGGTGCGGGCTACATCGGCCTCGTGACCGGCGCCTGCTTCGCCAAGCTGGGGCATAAGGTCGTCGTTCGTGACATTCAAAAGGAGCGCATCGACATTCTCCACAACGGCGGTGTCCCAATCCATGAGGACGGGTTGGGCGAGTTGGTCGCGGAGAACACCGACCGCCTGACGTTCACCCTCGACGCCGAGGAAGCCGTCCGGGATGCGGACGTCGTGTACGTGTGTGTGGACACCCCTTCGACACCGTCCGGGGACGCCGACCTGTCCAGGATTTTCCAGGTCATCGACGCATTGCGCGGGGCCCGTCATCTGGCCGCCGTGGTGGTCAAGAGCACGGTTCCCGTGGGTACCGGTGCGCGGGTCAGGGCTGCGATGGACCGGGCGGGACTCCAGCACGTCGGGTACGCCTCGAACCCCGAGTTCACCGCCGAGGGACAGGCGGTGCGGGACTTCATGCACCCGGATCGAGTGGTGATCGGCGCCGATGATCCCGAGATCGCGAAGCTGGTCGCGCAGCTGCACGAGGGTGTGGACGGACCGGTCGTCGAGATGGACATTCCGTCGGCGGAAATGGTGAAGCTGGCCGCCAACGCACTCCTGGCCACAAAGATCAGTTTTACTAATGAGATCGCGACGGTCTGTGAGGCGACGGGCGCCGACGTTGAGCACGTCGTTCGTGCGGTGGGCCTCGACCACCGGCTCGGGCCGCACTACATGAGACCTGGTGTGGGGTGGGGCGGCAGCTGCTTTCCCAAGGATTCCCGGGCGTTGCGGGCCATGGCCAGCAATTCCGGGTACTCGTTCCAGATGCTCAGCTCCGTGATCGAGGTGAACGACCTCCAGCCGCGGCGGGCGGTCCAGCGGTTGAAGGACGAGCTGGACGGCTTTCTCCATGACCGGACCGTCGCTTTGTTGGGCATCGCGTTCAAGCCGGGAACGGATGACGTGCGCGAGGCCCCGAGCACGATCCTCGCCTCCCGGCTCCTGGCCGAGGGTGCTGCGGTCCGCTGCTGGGATCCACTCGCCCGCCCGCTCGATACCGTTCCGTGGTCGTCGACCACTCGCTATGCCACGCCTGTGGAAGCCATGACCGGCGCGGACGCGGTGATCATCGTGACGGACTGGCCGGAGCTGCGGGATGTCTCCTGGGACCGGGCGGCGGCCGCGATGGCTCGCCCGCTGATCTTCGACGGACGTAATCTGCTCGACCCGCAGCGGATGGGCTCGCTCGGCTTCACTTACATGAGCGTGGGCCGAAGGACAGTACGCGGCACGGCGTGACCTTCCGGCCCGTCCGGCGATCGTGAGCGGTTGCCGAGCGGGGCCGGAGTACGTCGCTGGGCCGGGTCTGTCGAGATCTCGACGGACCCGGCCCAGCGACGTACTCCGGCCGTGGTCTCTATGCGTGGGCGCTTGCCAGGACGCGGTCGTACATCTGCGCATACCGTTCGGCGATGGTGGTCCAGCTGTAGTGCTGCACGACGAAGTCGCGGGCGTTGCGTCCCCGGCGTGCGATCTCCTCAGGGTGGGTGAGGGCGCTCAGCAAAGTGGCGTGCAGGTCGTCCGCATTGCCAGGGGCGGGTAGCCACCCGGTGGGCCGGGGGCCGCCGGGTCGGACGAAGCCGAGGGGGCCGCCGCTGGCCGAGGCGACGACGGGGATTCCGGAGGCCATCGCCTCCAGGTAGACCAGCCCGAAGGGTTCGTTCACGGAAGGGGCCGTGAACAGGTCGCATGCGTTCAGGCCGTCGACTAGGTCGCTGTGGGGGTGCCATCCGGCGAAGTACACGTCGTCGGTGATGCCCAGGCGGCTGGCCAGGGTGTGCGGGTGCTCGCCCTCCCACTCGCCGGGATAGCCGCCCAAGACGAGGAGGACTGGGCGGATTGGTGCGCTCTCTCGGAGGGCGGCGAAGCTGTTGAGGAGTAGGTCCAGGTGCTTGAAGCGCAGGAAGCGGCCCATCCACAGCAGCAGGGGGCGCCGTTGGCCGTCACTGTCGCGGAGCATGTGGTCGATGTCGGAGGGCGAGTAGGCGATGGTGCCGGGGCCGTGGTGGGGAAGCCACCCCTGCGGGTCCTTAACCAGCCAGCGGTGCAGGAGGGTGCGCTTGTCGGTGTCACTGAGGGTGGGGCCGGGCCGGAAGCGGGTGATGTCAACCCCGTTGGGAATGATTTCGAGTCGATTGTCGGGGATGTGTAGGAGTGTCTGTGCGAGGACGCGGTCCTGCTCGGAGATGACGACGATGCGCTCGCTGCGGTGGGCGTGTTCCCGCAGGGTTCTGGTCCAGAAGCCGGCCTGGATCCAGTTGTCCCATCGGTCGCAAAACAGATCCTCGGCGTTGCGTGCGGCCGGTTCGGCGCGCTGACCGATGCGGGAGAGCAGTGCGCGTGGGTTCGTCCGGAAGCGGTGACCGAGTTTGGCGACGGTCAGGCCGTGGTCGGCGGCCAGGCGCATGCGGCGCTGCGCGGCGTGGAGGAACTTCAGGTCGGTGCCGTGGAGGGTTGTGACGACGGTGCGGCCGAGGCGGTGGGCGGCGGCGTGCTGGGGTGTGAGGTGGTGCAGGTGGAGCAGGCCGCCCGTGCCGGCGTCGTGTGCGGCGAACTGTCTCGTCCAGTAGTCCTCGATGAGTGTGTTGGTGCGGGGTGACACCGCGGAGAAGACCCGGTCCGGCGCGTCGGTGCGGTCCTCGTAGGAGGGGTGCAGGGGAACGGGTTCCTCCAGGGGGTCCCGGCCGGCGGTGTGGGCGGCGGCGGCAGGGCTGTAGTCGGAGGCGATCAGGTGGGCCGGATCGTAGAAGGACCCCGCGTGCGAGGTGACCCCGGGGGCGCCGAGTGATCCTGCGAAGACCCGAGAGGGGCGCCCTTGGGCGCGGAGCTGTTCCGTCAGGTACTTCACGACCAGGGACGATCCCCCGCGGGGGTAGAAGAGGATGCCGTGGTCCACGGTGCCTTGCGCGTTCATGGTGGCCTCCTTGTTTGTGGATGTGCTGCGCGTCAGGGCATTTCGACGAGGACCGACGGGCAGGGGCGCGCGTCGTGGTGGTGGGCCGCGATCAGCTCATACATGGCGGCGAACACACGGTGGGTGAGGACCTGTCCGTCGAGGAAGGCGATCTTGTCGGTGACGGTCGGCTCTGGGGTGCCGCTGGCGGCCATCGTGATGAAGGCCGTGGTGATGTCCCGGGGGGTGACGCCGCTGTTGTCGTGGGCGTCCTCGTAGACGGTCTCCAGTCGTCCCGTGCCGCCGACGAGCGGGTTGCGTCGGTGCTCCAGACGGATTTGGTACGCCTCGCCGGCCGCGTCGTTCTTGGTCAGGCGCAGGTGCTGAAGGTTGCCCTGGTGCAGGTCCATGACGTACTGCGACATTCGCCCCTTCTCGCGGTAGGCGACGGCGCCCTTAGCGTCGAGGGCCAGCACACCCACGCTGCGGTTGGAGCAGGAGTTGGTGGTGAAGCTGTAGGTGAGGACTCCGAGGGACTGCTGTTGGGAGTTGAGTAGTTCCACGGTGAAAGCGAAGTCCATCTCGGCCAGGGCGATGCGGTCGGTGAGTTCCACAGCGGGGAGCTCAGCCTCGGACAGGGGCCGCAGGAGCGTGCCGAGGACGTCGTTGAGTCCGGTCGCCAGGTGGTCACCGACACGGCGGACGTACTGAAGGGTCAGGCGCAGGCCGGTGATCTGGCCGGGGGCGAGCAGGAGGTAGCGGGTCATCTCGTCGAGGTAGTGGTAGCTGGAGAAGGACAGCGCGCCCACGCCGTGCCTGTAGCCGTGCGCGTTGCCGAGCGCGTACTCCTCGGGCAGGCGGAAGTGGCCGCCAAAGACGTCGATGTGGCCCATGGTCAGGGACTGCTTATGGGTGTCGTGGAGATCCCGGATCAGCGCGCCGACGCGTATGAAGGCGTCGTTGGCGCGTCGCCGCAGGGGCACCGCGAACAGGTGGTCGGGCTGCGCGCGGTGGGCGTGGAGCAGCGTGTCGAACCGGCGGCGGATCTCGGCGGCGCGGTCGGGGTTGAAGGCGGCGTCCTCGACGCAGATGATCGGCTTGTCGCACAGGACGTGGATGCCCTGGTCCGTTGCCCACTTCAGGTAGGGGAAGTGGGCGATGGGGTCGCAGGCGACGACGACCATGTCGAAGTGGTCTTCGCGGTGGGCCTGCTGCAGTCGACGCTCCAGTGTTTCGGTCGGCTCGCCCGGCTGGGGTTGGACCCACGCGGGGCGGTCCTGCGTCACGACGGAGTTCAGGTGGGGCATGTGCCCCAGGAGCGAGGGGTCGTAGGGGTCGCGGGGGTCGCAGATGGCGGCCACGCGGACGGGGAAGCCGTGCTTTTTGAGGGTGAGGATGGCCGGTATGTGGTTCTCGGCTGCGGCCCAGTGGCCGCAGCCGCCGACGAGCAGGATGCTGATCGGTCGCAGTGGGCGTGAGGACATGGTGTGGTCCCTTCGGGGCCCGCCGTACGGGTGGCGGCGGGCGCGGGTGGGGAGTGGGGCGGGAGGCGGGGCGGTGTGTTCAGAGGTCGAGCAGCGTGGTGACGAGGCCCCGCAGGTGCCGGCTGCCGCCGGTGTCGAGCGCGTGGTCGCGGATCGTGCGCAGGCTGGATGCGTCGGCCCGGCACAGTGCGTCGCGCACGTCGGGGAGGTGGGGCAGGGCGACCGTGAGGGCGGTAACGCCCAGGGCCGCCAGGACGACGGCGCCCACAGGGTCGCCGGCCAGTGCCCCGCATGCGGACACGGCAACGCCGCCCGCGGAGCCGGTCTTGGCCACCGACCGCACGGTGCGGGTGACGGCGACGTGCAGGGGGTTGATGTCGTGGGCAAGGGCCGGATTGGTGCGTGAGGTCGCCAAGAGGTACTGGGCGAGGTCGTTGGTGCCGATGCTGAGGAAGTCGACGTGCTCGATGAATTGGTCGGCGGCCAGGGCGCAGGCCGGGACCTCGACCATCACTCCCAGGGGGAGGTGGGGGGCCGCCAGCTCGGCTTGGACCTCTCGTGCTGTCTGCGCGGCCTGGGTGAACTCCTCGACGCGGGTCACCATCGGGAACATCAGGCGCAAGCGGGCCCCGTCGTCGCGGGCGGCACGGTAGGCCGCCCGCAGTTGCGGCAGGAACAGGTCTGGTCGGCGCAGACTCAGGCGCAGGCCCCGCATCCCGAGGAAGGGGTTGGCCTCGCGGGGCAGGTTCAGCGCCGGCATGTCCTTGTCGCCGCCGATGTCCAGCGTGCGCAGCGTCACGGGCGCGTCTTCGACGGCACGGGCGATCTCGCGGTAGGCCCGGTAGTGCTGGTTCTCGTCGGTGAGGTCTTGTTCGTGGCCGAGGAACAGCAGCTCGGTGGCGAGGAGGCCGATGCCGTGGGCGCCGGCCGCGCGCAGCTCGGCGGCCTGAGACGGGCGCATGATCGTTGCGGTGAGGGTGACCGGTGGGGTCCCGGCGGCGGCGCGGGCTCGGGCTCGGGCCTGTGCGAGGGCGCGGTCCCGGTAGGCGGTCGCGGCGTCCAGGTCGCTGCCGGCCAATCCGGCGTAGAGGATGCCGGTGTCGCCGTCAAGGGCGCACATCTGCCCCCCGGGCACGGCCAGCACCCCGTCCCCGGCGGCAACCACGGTGGGGATGCCCAGGCTGTAGGCGACCTGCACGGCGTGGGAGGTCGGGCCTCCGGCGCTCGTGCAGAACGCGGCGATCTCGCTCAGGTCAAATGCCGCCGTGTCTGCGGGTGTCAGGTCGCGGGCGATCAGAATGTGGGGCCCCTTGGCGGGCGGCCGGACCTGGGCGTGCAGGTGCCGCACCGGGGCCACGACGAAGCCGCGGGTGCCGCCAACACCGTGGTGAACAGTGGATCTTCCGAGCGCGAGGGGCGGGTTGCTCTTGGTCATCGGCCAGCTCCGAGCGCGGGGCGGACGTGGCCGAGGAGCTCGTGGCTCCAGCCGGCCTCCCGCCAGCGCTGCGGGTCCAGACAGCGGCGGGCGTCGATGACCGTACGGGGCTCGGCGTGAGCGGTGAGCGCGGCAGGATCGAGGTTGCTGAACTCCTGCCAGTCCGTCAGGACCATGAGCAAATCGGCCCCTTCAGCGGCGCCCTGCGCGGTGTCCACCACCGTGAGATCGGGATGGAGTCGGCCGACCAGGGCGTTGACGCTCGGGTCGTAGATGCGCACCTTCGCTCCGGCCCGGTGCAGCCGCACAGCCACGTCAAGGGCGGGCGAGTCGCTGATGTCGCCCACCCCGGGCTTGAAGCTGGCGCCCCACACCGCGACCGTCGCGTCGGCCAGGTCCCCGAGCACGGCGCGCGCGTGGTCGACGGCCATGGCCCGGCGGGCGGTGTTGACCTCGTCGACGAGCGAGAGGAACCGGGACGTCGCGCGGGCTCCGAGTTCCTCTGCCCGGTCGGCGAAGGCACGGATGTCCTTGCCCAGGCAGGAGCCGCCCCACCCGAGGCCCGGCGTCAACCCGAACCCGCCGATGCGGGGGTCCAGACCCAGGGAGCGGGAGACGACAGCCATGTCCGCACCGGTGGCCCGGCACATGTCGTCCACGAGGTTGACGAAAGAGATCTTCGTCGACAGGAAGGCGTTGGCCGCCGCCTTCGTCAGGTCCGCAGTGACGAAGTCGGTGACCAGCAGGTCGACCCCGGCATCCAGGAAAGGGGCCCACGCCCGACGAGCGACCGCCTCGACTGCCTCACGGTCCTTGGGCGAGGTGCCGAGCACGAGCCGGGCCGGGCGCAGCGTCGTCTCCATGGACAGGGCCTCGCGCAGGAAGTCCGGGCTCCACCCGATCAGCGCCTGCACACCCGGCGGCGTGACGTCGGCGGCCAGGGCGGCCATCCGCTGCGCGGTACCGACCGGAACGGTCGACTTCCCGATGAGGACGACGTCGCGGGTCAGCCGTCGGGCGATCTGCTGGATGCCGTCCCCGACGGCCGTGACGTCCATCGTCGCGCCGTCGGGCTTCTGCGGTGTCGGCACGGCGAGGAAGAACAGCTCACCGTGGGCGACCGCCTCGTCGAAGGAGTCGGTGAACCGCAGCCGGCCCGCATCGACGTTCTTGCGGATGTAGTCGGTCACGCCGGGCTCGTCGAACGGGCATCGGCCGTCCTGGAGCGCCGCGAGCGCCTCCGGGTTGATCTCCATGCCCACGACGTCGTGTCCCACCTCGGCCAGCGCGACGGTGTAGGGGGTGCCCAGTCGGCCGCATCCGACGACGGTGATCTTCATGAGTCCTCCGGGAGTCCCGGCCCGCCTACCTGGGCGGGTCCTGTGGTGGATGGGAGGCCGCCGCCGTCGAGGCGGCCGGTGACGAGCGGTGGTCAGCGGGATTCGGGGCGACGCCCCACGATCACCGCGGCCTGCAAGGTGGTGGTGAACAGCCCGCTGGGCTGCACGGTGCTCAGCGTCGATCGCAGGTCGGCCTCGAACGCCTCCTGCCTCTCGCCGAGGGTTGCCGCCGACGAGTAGGCGAAGGTGTGTTGCAGGCCCACGAGTTCGTCCAGCGTGTACGCGCGCCGGTAGTCGGCCCTCAGCACGGCCACGCGGCAAAACGGCGACGCGCGCACCACAGCCTCGTGTCCCACCTCGAGGCGGACGTACGGGGTGCTCGGGCCCGCGAGGTCCGCCGCGCCGAGGTGCTTCTCACGCAGCTTGACCAGCAGCGGGTGCCACCATTCCCTCGGTGTCCCGGGGGCCCGGTAGCCGACGACGGCGACGAACCCGCCCGGCCGCACGACCTTGTCGAGGGCCATGAGGACCCGCTGGCGGTCGAGCCAGTGGAAGGCGTCGGCGATGACCGCGCCGTCGAAGGTGCCCAGGCGGTCGATGTGATCCACCGTGGCGGCGTCCACGCACCGCCACTCGACCGCCTCGGACAGGCCCCGTTGCTCGGCCCACTTGCGGCCCTCGTCCAGCATCTCCTGCGACGCGTCCACCCCCGTGATCCGCATCCCGCGCTCCGCCAGGTCCAGGGCAAGGGTTCCCGGACCGCAGCCCAGGTCCAGGACGCGGGCCGGTGAGGGGCCGAGGTGGGTCAGGTAGTCGACGACCACGGGGTCGTGCTGTCGGCGGAACTTCACGTAGGGCTGCCCGCAGGAGGCGAAGATCCCCCCGGGGTCGGCGTACATCGCGTCGCTGTGGACGGCGACCCCCATCGGGTCTCCCGAGCACACTGTGGAGCTCATCTGGGCACCTCCGATGTCGGAAAGGTCGTCAGGAACGGGCCCCTGCACTCGGGGCGTTCGATCACCGCCGCGTCGAACCCGGCCGGATCGTCCGGGGACGCGGTGGGCCGGTAGGTGCTGTCCCGCAGCAGCGGCCCCAACTCGGCCGCGGCGACGTCCTCGATGGGCGAGCTGCCGCACGCCAGGGCCTCGGCCCGGCGCGCGTCGGTGTCGAACCCCACCACGCGGTGGCCCGTCTGAGCGGCGCGCACCGCCAGGGGGAGGCCTACGTAGCCCTGGCCGACCACCACAACCCGAAGGGAACTCCTATCAAGGCAGCCGGCTTGCTGCGCAACCGCTCCGGCCGCGACCGGCACTCGCGTACCGACTGGTGTGCACACACTGAACATGGCGCTCCTCAAGATCGAAGAACCGAAGGGCCGCCCTTCCCCGCCGGCTGTACGACCGCCGCGGGGAACCGGCCCGCATGACGACGGGCCCGGACACCTGCCCCGTGACACCGCCAGGCCGGCCAGGCCCGAACAGCACGGCCGCGAACACCCGCCAGTACAGCCACGCAATGCGCTGGCGATAACCCCGTCGTGGGGCCCCCATGGTGGGTATGGTCTGAGCCTGACGCTCCGTCATTCCACGAGACTCAGGGGGACTTGTGGACGACTTGCCGCACCATCTGTTGGCCGACCCCGCCTTCATCCGAGCCCTACGCGAGCGGGACTTCACCAAGGTCTTCGCCATGGCGCACGAAGCGGGGATCTCCTTCAACCGGATCGCCGAAGCCTGCGCGCTCAAGTCCGAGCGTGTCAGCCAGATCGCGCGGGGCACCACATCTGTCACGGCTCTGGCTACTGTCGAGCGAATCGCTGGCGGTCTGCGCATTCCCGGTGCCCTACTGGGGCTCGCTGCGCAACCCTGGGAGGACACCGCCGCTCTCAGCACGGAGTCCCACCATGGAGATGATCCGATGAAGCGCCGCAACCTGCTTCGTGGCGCGCTCGCCGCCGGCCTCACCGCTCCGGCGCTCGCCGCCCTCACCGCCGCCCGCACCGACGTCGACCAGACCCTCTCCCCCGACGCGCCCCAGGATCTCGCCGATCTGGAGGCCGCAGCCGAGAGCTATGGGTACGGCTACCACGGCCAGCAGCCCACCCGCGTTCTGGCCGACCTGGTCTCGGACTTCGCCGGTCTGCGCCCGCTGCTCGCCGTCCCGCAGCCCGCCCCGGTCCGGGCCAGGTTGTGCCGGACGACTGGGCAGATGGCCGGGATGACCGCGATTGTCCTGCACGACCTGGGCAGCCGCCGGGAGTCCCGCGCCTGGTTCGCCACCGCATCCCGGGCCGCCGCCGAATCCGGCGACGACCATCTGCACGCCTGGGTCCTCGCCCGGGAGGCCATGGTGCCGCTCAACTACGGCGCCCCGAAGGCAGCGGCTGACCTCGCCGAACGGGCCCGCCACTCCGCCGGGGACCGGCCGACCGCCGCGGCGGTGTTGGCGGCCGCCGTCGCTGCCCGCGCCTACGCGCTCAACCATCAGCCCGAGCAGGCCCGCGCCGCGCTCACTGCCGCCGACGCCCTCATGGACCGGCTCCCCGCGGGCGAGCGGTCGGACACGTGGCTGACGTACGGCGAGCAGAAGCACCACGTGCACCTCAGCCATGCCTTCACCACGCTCGGGGATACCCGCCGTGCCCGTGAGAGCCAGCTGCGCGCCTTGGAGTTGTCCGCGCCGACCAGCACGATGACGCGCACGCTGCTGCTCATCGACGGCGCCACCTGTGCTCACCACGACGGCGACAGTGAAGAGGCGTGCCGCCGTACGGTCGCAGCCCTGACCGGGCTGCCCGGCGACTACCGCACCGGCCTGGTCCGCCGCCGCGCGCTGGACCTGTACGAGGCGATCCCCGCCCAGCACCACCACGAACGCGCCGTACGGGAGCTGCGGGACGTCCTCGCGGCCTGACGCAGATCTGTGGCACCGGGCCCACTACCCCCGTACCGGGCGGCCGACGGTCCATAGATCGCCGGGGGCGCGGACGAACGCGGCGTGGGCAAGCATGTCCCGCTTCAACTGCGCGGCGGAGATGGCGTGGCCGCGCCGGGCGAGCGCATCGCGCAGCTCGCCGGGCGTCAGGAGCCGGCCGCAGCGCGCGAGGTACCGGGCAGCCAGCTGCTCGGTGGTGGGGTAGGCCGGGGGCTCCACCACCAGGAGCGAGTCGCTGAGCACCTGGTGCTCGGCCATCCCGGCACTGGCCAACTCCAGCAGCGGCACTGTCGCCTCCCCCACGCGCGACAGGCGGCGCCGCCAGTTGTCGCGGGCCAGGTAGCCACGGCGGTAGCACCACCACAGCAGCCCGCCCACGGCGGCCGCTGTAGGCAGCGGGTTGCGCGAGGCGGCGACCACCAGGCGGTGAGCGCCGACGCCGAACAGCCGGAGTGCCAGTTCGATGAGGACCAGCGCGTTCGCGGCAGTGGCCTCCAGGCCGGCCAGGCGCAGCAGGCTCTGGGCGACGGGGATCCATTCGATGACGGCGAACCCGAAGCGGGAGAAGACGCTGTCCTGGGTGACGATGACGCACGGCCCCAGGAACTCCGCGAGCGCCATGTGGGCGCGTCGTCCGGGTCGCCCCGGTACTTCCGCGGCATCTCCCGGTCGACCCGCAGGATGTGCCGGGTCTGCGGGGACAGGTGGTCGCGGATCTCCAGGTCGACCACCCGAAGGGCGGGCACGATCTGCTGATCGAGCACGCGGCGCGCCTGACGCTCCGACACCTCGAAGTCAGCGGCCATCTTGGCCAGGTGTTCGTCGATCTCGCCGGGTACGTGCGCGGCCACGTACGGGGTGGCGCGGCCGGTAACGGCCAGCGCGGTGACCCTGTCCTGTCGGCCGCCGTGCTTGGCCAGAGAGCAGGCTTCAACCAGCAGCGCGTTGGTGTCGAGGACGGGCAGCAACATCGGCCGGTCCAGCACCATCGGGTTGAACGCCGATCCGGAGGGGACCAGCAGCGGCGGTGCCGAATCGGCACGGTCAAGCGTCATGGATCAAGTGTCGTCACCGCCACTGACATCCGTGCAGGATTTTTGGGCGGCGCAGGCTGCCCGGCCGGCTCATTGCCCGCCGGACAGCCGGCGGCTTGCCGTCAGCGGCTGGCCGGCTCCGAGTAGCGGTCCCTGCGGTGGGACGGGTCGTCGACACCGAGCCGCTGCCACGGCTCGCCGCGCTGCAGGGCGGGCAGCGTGAGGGCGAGCACGTTGACGGCGATGCCGTGCACGTCCGCCCTCGGCGAGCGGCACCCCGTCAGTTCGGAGGCCCCTCGCACGGTGGTTCCCGGCCAGGGGCCCTCATCTCGTGCGTCAGGCGCAGGCGAGTCGGTCGGTCACAGGCCAGTCGACGCGCACTCCACGACGGATCTGCGCGGCGATGCCCTGGACCTGATCGGCGTGCGGCTGGCGCCGCATGAAGCAGCGCAGCGCGCGGTTCACCCCGTTGCTCAGTTCTACGTCGGTCATCGTGCCGACGCGCTCCTGCAGTTCGTCGAGGAGCTGCCCGGCGCGGGCCGCGCGGCGCAGCGCCGCGTCGGCGAGTGGCCCTTCGGCAAAGTCGTCCTGTACACGCAGACCAGGTTGAATGAACGTCATGGCACTCTCCTCCTCCGCCCGAGCACGTGCCGTCTCCCCGATGGAGACGTGGTCTTGGTACTGGGCGGGCGGGAACGTAGAGCACGGGCCTCGTTAACGTCTCGTCCTGGGCCCTGGCCCGGCCGTCAGAAAGCGCTCCTCTTTCCACGGCTACTGCGTGGAAAGACACCTCATGCAGTTAAGCCGTCAAGATGCACCGTGGGATTTCGTAGTCAGCATCGCCGTGATGACGCACGCGAGGCTTCGCGGCCTGGCCCCGGAGCATCGGGGGCCGATCGTGTAAGGGCACCCGGGTAGGCGGCATGATGATCGGCATGATGGAGATACCCGGGTACGACGGTCACCCTCTCGTCCACGAGCCAGAGCTGCTGCAGGAACCTCTCTTCTGGCTTGGCCACCTGTACTCGTGTGCGCACGACGAGGATGCGGAAGAGCTGCTCTTCGGTGCGGACTACGAGGCGGCCGAGGTGTTCCACCGGGAGCTGCGGGAGCGGGCGGAGTGGCCCGTCTTCACCATCCCGCTGGCCGCCGGGCACCTCCTCCACGTCGTCTACCGAGCGTGGAAGGACGACCCCGGTGTCGACTACCTCCTGCATCACCCCAGCTGGGAGCGGGCACTGTTGCTGGCCAAGGTCGACGGGCACTTCATGGGTCCCGCCCTGTCCTGGCTCGAGTTGTTCTCCGCCGTCGACAACGGGCTGCCCGGTGGCAGCACAGCCGATCCACACCGCCGCCTCCTGCTGCTGCTGCCCGCGCTCGGAGACGACAACATCCCGGACGACGCAGAGCACCGCCTGATGGCAGCTCTCAGCGTCCTTACTGCCATTGAGGCCCCCGAAGAACTCGCTGCCGCTCTCGTTGAGGGCCAAGGTGCGGGAGGGGCCTCCCGCTGGACCAGCAGGAACGGTGTCCGCGTGGACGACGGCGCGTACTCGTACCGGAACCCGTCCAATGGCTTCGCCCTTACGCCGGAAGACCTGGCTCGCGTGTCGACTGCCTTCATGCCCTGAGCCCTATGAACTGGCCGGCTGGAGCATCGCAGCCCCTGGAGGGAAAGCGATGGCTTCGTCGAAAGGAACGCGGGCGAGGAGGCAGTGATGCAGCTGCCCCAGCATGCGGTTGAACAGGTGCCGCAGAGCCTGCATGTGCCAGTCCCCTCCGGCCCGGCGGCGCCGGTAGTGGGCGTCCGCGCCGGATGAACCGCTGATGGAGGCGAAGGCCCACAGGTGGCCGACGTGGTTGAGCCGGTTGTTCTTCACGAACCGGCGACCGACATAACGGCGCTTGCCGGAAGCCCGCGTGACCGGGGCGGAGCCAGCGTATGCCTTCAGTCCTCCAGCCGTGGCGAACCGGCTCCTGTCGTCACCGATCTCGCCCAGGATGCGGGCGCCGACCTGGGGACCGATCCCGGGGAAGCTCAGCATGATCGCCGCGTCCGGGTGTGACCGAAAGGCTTCCTCGGTGGCCCGCGCCAGGTCATCGACCGCCTGGCAGGCCGCGTCCAGCTGCAGCAGGGCCTGTGCCTGCTTGCCCATGGCGTCTTCGACGAGGAGCAGCTGTCGTGGAGCTTCCTGGCGGAAGAGCTGCTGGATTCGTTCGGCGTCGGTTTCGATGCCGCGGCGGCGGCCGGCTCGCTTGAGCATGGCGGTCAGCTTCCACATCTGCAGCTTGGCGGCCAGGGCAGGTGTGGGCGCGACGGCGAGGATGCGGCGGGCATCGGGGCGGGTCAGGGTTCCCGGCTTGTCCTTGAACGCCTCGATCATCGCCGGGAAGTACTCCCGCAGCAGGGACCGCAGCTGGTTGGCGACCTGCTGGCGGTTCCAGACCGCGTTTTGCTGTGCGCGGGCCAGGACCGCGACGGCCTGGGCCAGGTCAGTGTCGGCGGGCATTGGGCGGTGCACCGGCGCGTCGGTGCGGATGATGTTCGCCAGCACCAGGGCGTCGCCCGGGTCCGACTTCTTGCGGCTGACTCCGTGCCGGTCGCGGTAGCGGGAGGCCGCCATCGGGTTGACCGCGTAGATCTTCCGGGGGCCCTGCCTCAGCGTGGCGACCAGTAGGCCGCGGCTGGTCTCGATGGCCACCGGGATCGGCGTCTCGGCGGTGTCGCCGTGCTCGGCCAGGAGGTCCAGCAGCAGCCGGTAGCCGTCCAGGTCGTCGTTGATCCGGCACTTGGCCAGCAGCTTGCCGGTGTCGTCGACGAGCGCGACGTCGTGGTGTCCCTCCGCCCAGTCGATCCCGCAGAACACGTCCATGGATCCCGCCCCTTCTCCGGTGCCGTTCTCGAAGGCGAGCACGCGGGGCCGCACGGCGCACTAATTCCAGGGCTCCAAGGCCCGCCACCTCATCAGCCGTGCGCGGCGCCGCCAAACCGCACGGGCGCACGCCGTGTCCAGAGCTCGAAGCTCGTGAGGAGAAACGCGTCACCGTACGGCAGCTCATCCACCGAGGATCCCGAACCCGACGGGACCACGGGGGCAGAACCTGCGAGGACCGGCCGGCGCCCAGCGCCACCAGTCTTTACAAAGACCTCGCACGGTCGGAGGTGTCGTAGGGGTCACCACGGCACCGACCGGACCACACACGTCCTGCCCCGGGCTGAACAACGCCGCCCCGGGCCCCTCAGAGATTCAGGACCTCTAATTACTAACGAATTAGTACTGCAACCGCACTCGCGCTATCGCCGCAGGTCAAGCGCGGTACACCGCCCGCCCGCATGTGGCGAGCCATCAGCCACTTGGAGCGTTGACCTGCCGGTTCGCGGTTCGACCGAATGCGGGAACCGGAATCCTCCACTGACGCATCGCCAGTGGAAGAACTCCGCTGCACCCGCCCTGACCTGCGGTGACGCAATGAGTGCGGTTGCAGTATTAGAGGTGTCGTCGTCGCGGGGAGGCTTGCCCACCGGGGCTGACCAGGGACAACAAGCGATGTCCGATTTGCCGGGCTCCCACCTCCGGCGACACCTCCGGTCCCCCGCCGCATGCAACCGTCCAGACAACGGTTCAGCCTCCCTCCGATGCAACCCTGTTCGCGGCCGCCCGGGACCGGGGCAGGCGCGGCGTGGGCCAGACCGGCTCCCACCGCCAGGCCGCCCACCGCTCCGCATGCGCGAACAGCCGGGAGCGTTCGGCGAGCATCGCCAGCACCTCGGCGCGGGCGTCGTCGACGGCCCGGTGCTCGGTGCCGGAGACGATGCCGAGACGGCGCACGTGGGCGTACTCGTCTTCGTCTTTCCACTCCCAGCGGGTGAGGTCGGGCGTGACGACCAGGTCCACGGTGAGGTCGAAGGTGTCGAACCCAGCCTCGGTGCGGCGGGTGGGGTGCTCGAAGTTGACGTACCGGTTCCGCAGCTGGCGCCCGTCGCCGTCGGGGAAGCCGCCGTCCGGGGCGGCTTGCCCAGGGTCCCCTTGGGCTTGCCCACTCCCCCGGAACGCCCCGCTGCGGCAGTGCGTCCGGGTAGCCTCCGGGCAGAGTGCGCTGAGATTGGGGGTGGGCGTTGAGATTCACGATCGACACCGATTCCGATTCGTACGAGGACGCGATGCGTACCGTGCGCGCGGCCTACGGGAAGCCGCAGCCCAAGCCAGGTGGGCGGCCGGTGGTGTTGCCGGAGGACGTGGTATGGAAGCCGCCCGGCCGGTTCGACTACCCGGCCTGGACGGAGAGATGCTGCGGTCCTGGGTGAAGTCGCTGCACACAGTGGAGGAGCTGGACGCGGTGTGGCGGGTGTGCGCGGAGCCGGGCCCGCCCGGGGTCCGGGGGCAAGCCATCGCGGAGTACGTCTCCCCGGAGCTGACTGGCAAGCCGGCCCTCACGGCCCTGGGTGTCGTCAGCCGGCGGATGAACACGGCCGCCCGGGAACTGTGGGCCCGGCAGATACCCTTCGTGATCGACGAGGTGAAGCGCACCCGGACCGTCGACCGGTCGGTGGCCGCGATCCTTCTCGACGCCCTCGCCGGCCACCCCTTGTGGCTCCGGCTGCGTCACCACAGCAACCCTCCTGTACTCGGCTCATCACGCTCCTGAGCCCAGCCGTCTCGTGCTGGGCAAGCCGTCCTCGGAGGGCGGCTTGCCCAGACTCCCCGGAGCCGCGCAGCTACCCGCGACGCCTGAACAGACCCCAGGCCTTCGATGTCTCCGCTTCGGCCGCCGCGCCGGCCGCAACGTCCTCCGCCTGGCGCTGCGCCACCCGCTCAGCCTCCGCACGAGCGACGGACTCCTTCGCGCACGGCTCGCACAGGTCGTCCCACTTCCCGGGCCACGAGAACTGCCGCACCTGCTGCCACCGTTCGTCGGTGAACTTCGCCCCGCAACGTGTGCACACCGGCCACTTCGCCTCCCGTTCCGCGGCCTCATACTCCGCCCGCCGGTCGCGGGCCTCCTTCCACTGCGCGGCGTACAGGCGGTCGCCGTCGGGGTTGTCCAGGGCCTCGGGCAGGATCTGCCACTCATCGCGCCCGAGCCTGCGCCACACCGCGCCTGCGGCCCCGGCCGGGTCGGCGGTGATCCGCTCCAGCTCGGTGACGACCACGGGCACCGCCTGGTGGTAGTCGACGGCCGTGATGCCCGCGCCGCGGCCCGGGTACGAAGCGCCGGCGAAGTACGTGCGGGCGGCCTGCTCCAGCCGCCGCATCCTGCTCTCGCGCTGCGCGGCCGTCTTCCCCGTGAACACGAACGCCACCGGCACGTAGCCCTCGCGACCGGTCGGCGGGTAGAGGCTCGGCCACAGCCGGAAGTCGTGCACTGCCGTTCCCCGGGCCGCCTTCTCCTTGGCCGCGTCGGCCTTCGGTGCCAGGAGCTCGAACCATTCGTGGTAGCGGCGCAGCTTGGCCACCAGGTCGTCGACGGGTTCGGTGACGCGGTCGACCTCCAGGAGCATCGCGGGCACTCCAGCGTCCGGGGCGCGCATCGTCAGGTCGGCGTACTGGGTGTAGCCGTAGGGGAGCTTGTGTCCGATCTCGGTCTGCCAGGAGAGCGGGGTGCCGTACCCGGCCCCGGTGAGCACGGCGGCGGTCGAGGTGACGGCGGCGGCGTGTTCGTCATACCCGTCGGCTTCCACCGGCTGGCCATCGTCGTCGTACTCGAGCTTGCGCAGCGCGGAGATCCGTACGTTCCTCGGCAGCAGCAGCTTGGCTTCCTTGTGTCCTTTCTCGGTGAGCACCCATAGCTGGTGTCCCGACTCCAGTCGGGTCTCCACCCGGGTCAGGCCCGAGTCCTTCAACGCGTTCAGGGTGTCCCTGGTGATCCGGTCGTGCCGGTCGGCGGGGCGCAGCATCCGCCACAGCTGATCAGCGGTAGCCCTCTGAAAGATCCCCAGAGCCCTCAACACTTCCTTCCTTCGCACTCCGGTCGGCTTCCAGACCTTGGGTGCCTGGCTAGGAGGGTTGTCGAACGCGTCGCGGGACCTTGACTTCCGGGGCTGACCTGCGCGAACCGTGTTGGCGGGGGAAGCGGCCGTGGAGGGGGCGATGGAGGGGGCGATGGAGGGGCCCGTGGAGGGGGCCTGCGGGACCTGGTCCACGTCGTCGGCGGGCGCCGGGCCGGACACGGTGTGAGGGACTTGGGCGGGGTGAGGTGTGTGGTCGGCGGGCACGGTGTCCTCGGTTTCCCCCGGCCTGCGGGCCGGGTCGGCAGTCGGCCGGCCCGCACGCGGATGTGCGCGCGGGCCGGGGCCACCGTGCGAAGCCACCCCTTGACCGCGGTCTGACCGCCGCCCGCTACCTACGCCCGTTACGTCCCTTGACCGCCCCTTGTCCTCCCGATTTATCCGTGAGCGGCATCACGATTGGCTCCATGTCCCCCGGCGGGCTGACAGCAAGGGCGAAGCTCCGTCCGGACCGGGAGATGTGTTCTAGCGTGAGCGCTCCCGTCACCCGCTTGGCAGAGGAGCTGAAGGTGCCCGGTCTGGATCGGCTCGCGCCGCTACGCGACGAAGAAGGCCCGACAGGAGGCGGTGCAGGCGATCCTGGGCCGCTACGGCCTCGGGCAGGTCGTCGACCAGGAGGACGACGACCTGCTGCTGCGGGACCTGCTGGACATGCACCCCGACGCGGCGGAGAAGGTTGGCCCGGGGGTGGACCGTTTCCGGGTCATCGCCACCCCGCGCGGTCACCACAAGGGCCCGGAGGCGGTCCTGGTCGACGGCAGCAAGGTCGCCTTCTCGTACCAGAAGTGCCTGGACGCACCCACGCACCGGCAGCGCGTGCTGGCCGCGATGCGCACCGAGATCCAGCCGCAGGTCAACACCTACTACGAGTCCCGCAAGGCATCCCACACGCTCGTGTCCGACGAGAGCGGCCAGCCCCTGGCCCCCGCCGACGTACACGTCTCCTACTTCCGCGGCCCGCGCTTCCACGACATCGCGATGGAGTTCGTCCAGGCCGCCGGCGGCTTCGATGCCGTCGACCTGACCGGCGAGACGGCGCGGGGACTGGCCCTGTTCACCGACCGGACCCTGGCGGAGCGCTGGCACGCCCACCACCAGGAGCACGCCGTTCTCGGGCTGCTGTCGGCCAAGGAGAACCTGCGCCGCCCGCGCGTGTAGCGCCCTGTCCCCCACCGCATCCGCGCGCGCCCGACGCGGTGCGCGGCATCGTGACGGGCGCGCATCGGATGCGCGCGATACACCGCGCCGCGCGCATCCGGTGCGCTTGGAGCGCTTCGGCACGCGCACCACAGTGGGCTCCACTCTGGTGCGGTGCGGGTGGACTCCACCGTGCGGTGCGCTCCACCGTGCCCGATGGAGCGCACGGTGCGGCCCACTTCCACTCGGCGGCGCGCATCCGATACCGGGTGCATCGCACCGCGCGCATCCCGGCCCGTGAACACGCACCGTAGCGATGGAGGGGAGGGAGAGATCTCCCCTCCGTGAGCGTGCATCGGCGGGGCACGACCGTCGGTGGCGGACGCTGTCAAGGGAAAACGTGCGGGGTTGCACATGTGGTCAAGGGGTTTGGCCGGGTAGCTACGCTCCCCTTGTCCACCCTGGTCAAGGGGGTGCGCACTGAGTGGATGCCCTCGGGAGTGGTCACGTTCCGTGTGCGCATCGGATGCGGTACATCGAGAGTGGAGGCCACCCGTCGCGCGCGTCGTGGAGCGCATCGCACGCGGCCGGGAGTGCGCGGAGCGGACTTGGATGCGGTGCACCGAGGATGTGGTGCGGATGCCAGGCCGCACCGGGTGCCGGAAGGGCCCCGCTCCCCATCGGCCAGTGCTCGCCAGAGTGGAGTCCACTCCCCATCCGATGGGCACGGCGGTGGACTCCACTGGCACCCGGTTGTCCGCCACGGTGGGCTCCACTCCCAGGGGCATCGTCGGTCCGGGCATCGGATGCGCGGTGGAGTCCACCGTGTCCCCTCACCTCTGGCGGCGTCGGCGCGGACGTGCGGACCACCACGCGTTCGGCCGGCCTCCGGGGTACTGCCGGGAGCGGCGCCGGACCGGCGGCTTCGGCGACGGGAACAGCGCCGCCCGCAGCCGGCTCGCGTCGGCGAGCTGCTCCAGGCGCTCGCGTTGCTCCGGCGAGAGGTGCGGTGGGGTCGGTTCGACCATCAAGGCCTCCGTGCTTGTGTGGGTCGCTCCCCGCACCCTCGCCTCTCGCCGCCGTCTTCACAGCGAGCACTCAGGCCGCGTCCCGACAGCTGGCCCGGCGACTTCTCCGTCCGTCCCGCCGACCGGTCCCGGCCGGGTCGATGGCCTGGGCACACGCCGACGCCCACGGCCATCTGGTCCGTGGGCGTCGGCGCGTTGCTGCGGTCAGCTCTCCAGCATGGCCTGGAGGTCGCTCAGCGTCAGCTCGTTCGTGCCGCGATCGGCCGCGGTGCTCTGCGTCCAGGCGACGATTGCCGGGTGCGCGTCCTCGTATGGGGTGCCAGCGGGCGTGGTCCCTCCGTCGTTGCGGGCGATCTGGGTGAGGTAGGCGTCCAGGGCGTGCGGGCCGCCGCCGCTGTAGCCGATGTTGTAACCGACGGCGTGCTTCTGCGGCAGGATCGACAGGAGCCCCTTGTCCGTCCGGGCCCAGAACAGACCACGGCCGGTGATGAAGCTGCTGAAGATGTCGTCGGGGCGCAGTTCGAGCGGGGCGTACGTCGTGTAGCTCCACTGGTCCGTGCCGCCGGTGCCCACGTGCTTGAAGTGCTCGCCCACGACGGGCAGCCCGAACTCGGGGTCGTAGAAGGCCCGGCGGCAGGTACAGCCCGATCCGGAGATGGCCGCTGGGCTGTTCTTGTCCTCCGTGACGCACGGGTGGAACAGGGCCGGGATCTTCGTCGGCTCCACGAGCGTGCAGTGCATCGCGTTCGGCTCGCAGCGCACCAGCCTGCTCAGCCACTCCTGCAGGTGAGGTGTCTGGGTCTGGGGTGCCTCGATGGACACCTCGGCGTTCAGCGATCCCGAGGCGATGCCGAGGCGTGCCTCGGTGTAGAGGACGAAGTTGAGGTAGCCCTTCGTCGGGTCGGTCAGGTTCAGGTCGGCTGGCTCGAAGGTCAACGTGGCACTCCAATGCGGGCCGTGCTCGGTGGGGTGGAGTCAGGAGACGCGGTGTTCGGGCCGCAAGGTGAGGCCGCGGTTCAGGAACTGCTCGGTGTCGTCCGGCCCGAGTCCGAGGGCGCGGGAGACGGAGGTGCCTTCGTCGTCGCGGATGAAGGCGAGCAGGATCTTGCGGCTGGCGGGGTCGGCCATGGTCCGGCGGGCGGCTTCAACGGTGTGGGCGACGCAGCCGGTGGTGCCGTCTTCGACGATGTCCCTGCGGGTGCGGTCGTCCCAGACGTTGAGCTGGAGGTTGGCGCCCTCGGTGGAGCAGTCCTCCTTGGAGTCCGCTCCGAGGACGCACCGCCCGAGCAGCGCGGCGTGGGCGTGGCGCTGGAGGTAGACGGCCGTGCCCAGGAGCCGGTCGACTTCCTTCGCCGTGTTCTCGCGTGCCTTCTCGGGGCTGACGAGCGAGGTCTTCGGGTCGTGGGGCTGTACCCGGATCTTCAGCGCCGACAGGCTGCGGGCGAGGTCGTCGGCGATGCTGAGCTGGCCCACCAGGTTCACGTCGCCGCGCTGGCGGGGCGGGGGCAGTTCGTCGGGGTAGCTGTCGAGCGGTTCCAGTGGTTCGTGCAGGTCGGTCAAGGTTCCTCCCGTGCCGGGTGCCATCGCCCCCGATTCTCAGTCCGGTCCGCTGGGGCTCGCGGGTGAAGTCGCAGATCGGCCACGCCCTAGCCGGTTGCCATCCCTCAGCGGTCACGCCCCGGCCCCCTGCCCTGGTCGGGCCGATTCGTGTGGTGCTGCTGCTGGTCGGCGGGCTTGACCACGTCGGCCGGCTGCTCGGGCCTCGGCCGGTCGGCGAGGGCGCGGCGGCGGGCGTCGGCCGCGCGGGTGAGGGCGGCGAGCCGCTCCAGGTTGGCCGGCGTGCGCATCCACGTCGCCGGGTCGGTCGTACGGCCCTCCAGGTACTCCTGCGGCATCGCGGCCTGCTGGTGGGCGTGGACGGCGGCGGCCCGCTGCGCCGGGGTGAGCGCAGCATCCCGCCCCGGGTGGTCGACGCTGTGCGGCGCGTCGGCCGTCCGGCTGTGGTGGTGGTCGGTGTGTGCGGCGGCCGACGCGGTCGCGGCCGGAGCATCGTTCCGGGCGGCGGGCGCGGTTCGGGCGGCGCGGATCGCGTTCTGCACGGCGAGGCTGGCGACCTTGGCCCGCTCGTAGCGGGTGGCGGCCCGCGGTGGCTTGGCGTCGGCGCCGGCGATCCACCAGCGGCCGGGCCAGGTGAAGTCGGCGGTGTAGGTGAGCTGGTCAGGGCCCGGGGTCCGGCGGCCGGGTTGAGGAACGGTGAGCTGGCGGGAGTGGCGGGCCAGGGCTGCGTCGGCGATGTAGTCGTCCAGGCCGCGTGTGAACTCCTGGCCGCGCAGGGTCTCCAGCAGGTGCCGGCGGGCTTCGGCCAGGACGTGGCGGCGGGCGAAGGTGCCGCGCACGGTGAAGACGACCGCGGCGACGTCGACGGCGGCGAGCGCGGTGTCCACCAGCGTGCTCACCCGGGCCCAGATCGCCGCACCCGCTGTGCGGCAGCGCTGAAGGAGCCCGTCGACCATCTGCTTGCCGAACTTCAGGAGCGCGGAGGCCCGCCACCATGCGAGCAGCTGCTTCAAAGGGCGCGGGGTCTTCTTCTCGGGGCGGGTGTCCTGCGCAGCCCACCAGGCCAGGCCCTGGCGGGCGCGCTCGCCGGGCAGCCGCCCGTGCTTTTCCGCGTACTTGTAGGTGAGGCCCTCCAGGACGTCCTCGATCCGCTGACGGCGGGTCGACGACCAGTCGATGAGCTCGGAGTCGACACCGGCTATCTCCATCACCGGGCGCAGGCCCGGCGTCACCTCCCGGGGCACCGTCGCCAACCCCAGCTCCTCACACGCCTCGGTCGTCATCGCGAGGGTGTAGAGAGTCCCGGCCGCCACGACGTGCTGGTAGAGGCGGCGGGTGTCCAGAGCACCCCACACCGGCTCGCCGTCGTCGTCCAGACGCTGCACGCGGTTCAGGACCAGGCAGTGGTCATGCAGGAGCGGGAATCCGTCCCGGTTGTCGAAGTGCCTGAACGCCGCGACGATCAAGGCCGGCGTCTTCGCACGCCCGCGGCCCGAGGACCACCGGGTCTCCGCGACCTCATCCTCCAGCCAGCGCAGCGCCTTGGTGATGGCCCGCTCGTGCGCCCGCTCGATGACCCGGCGCGTCTTGGCGTCTCCCAGCGCCCACAACACGATCAGGGACGCCTGCGGCCGGAAGGTGAAGTCGAGCGCGAGCAGCGGAGTCTGCTTGCGCGCCTCGATCTCCTCGATCGGCTGCCCGAGCACGGTGGCCAGTCGTGCCGTGGCCGGGTCGGCGCCGTCGTCCAGGAGGCCGTGCTCGATGCGGTCGGCGTCCGGGTGCCGGCCCTGCCCGAACATCAACGCCATCTGCCGCTCGGACACCTCCGCGCCCTCGGTGAGCCCGAGCACGTCCAGGCCTCGCCCCAACCACCTCCCGGGCGGGAGTCCGGCCTTCGCCTGGGCGTCCTTCAACGACTGGCCGACCGGGCGGCGGCCATCCCCGAACGCGACTCCGCGCACGTAGTACCGCCACGCATTGCGCCTCTGAACCTTCGCGACACTGAGCATTCCCACAGAGGACACCGGCTCTGACCTGCGGAAAAGCACGATCCCGTAAGGCGGGAGAGTTCACCGGAACTTCACGGCCGATCCCGCACGGCGGGCGCCCGCGGCGACACCGTGCCCGCCCGGCGGACACCACCGGGGCCATGCAAATGCTGCGCGGCACCCAGTCACACACGCCTCACACACCCCAAAAACCGCCAGCAGACGACTCCACCGTCAACCAGCGAACACCTTCGTACCGCTCCTCCACCCGACGGCCAAGACGCCGCCCCCCGTTACCGTCTTCATTGGCTCCGCAATGGGGCCTCCGGCCTTCGGGTCCGGCATGACTTCCCCCCCTTGTTATTCATGATCCGGGGGGTGGTGTCACCGGGCCCGGAGGCATCGACGGACCGCTGATGAGGGGCTTGAGTACCGGCTTCACCCGAGCCGGAAAAGCTCTCCGTAACGTGGATGTGGCAGCTCGGTGCCCTGGCAAGGCCGGACGAAAGCGTGATGGAGGGGCCTGCACGTGATCGACACCGGCGACATCGACGTCTTCCTCGGCCTGGACGTCGGCAAGGGCGAACACCACGCCACCGCCATCACCCCGGCCGGGAAGAAGGCCTTCGACAAGCGACTGCCCAACACCGAACCCAAGCTCCGCGAGCTGTTCGCCAAGCTCAAGGCCAAGCACGGAACGGTGCTGGTCGTGGTCGACCAGCCGGCCTCGATCGGCGCCCTGCCGCTGGCAGTCGCGCGGGACATGGGCTGCCCGGTCGCCTATCTGCCCGGGCTGACGATGCGGCGGATCGCCGACCTCTACCCCGGCGAGGCGAAGACGGACGCGAAGGACGCGTTCATCATCGCCGACGCCGCCCGCGCGATGCCCCACACACTGCGGGCGATCGATGGCGAGGACGAGACCATCGCCGAGCTGGAGATGATCGTCGGGTTCGACGACGACCTCGCAGGGGAAGCGACCCGGGTCGCCAATAGGCTGCACGGCCTGCTTACCCAGATCCACCCGTCGCTGGAACGAGTGCTGGGGCCGCGGTTGCAGCACCCGGCCGTCCTCACGCTGCTGGAACGGTTCGGGTCACCGGCCCAGATACGCAAGGCCGGCCGGCGGCGGCTGATCACCCTGCTGCGGCCGAAGGCGCCAAGAATGGCCGAGCGGCTGGTCGAGGACATCTTTGCCGCGCTGGACGAGCAGACCGTCACCGTTCCGGGCACCGAGGCGGCCGCGCTGATCGTCCCGAGCCTCGCCGGTTCACTGACGGCCGTACTTGACCAGCGCAAGCTGTTGGCCGGGCGGATCGAGGAACTGCTGGAGGCACACCCTCTTTCCAAGATCCTGATCTCGATGCCGGGAGTCGGCGTCAGGACCGGAGCCCGCATCCTGATCGAGGTCGGCGACGGCAGCACCTTCCCGACCGCAGGCCACCTCGCCGCCTACGCGGGCCTCGCCCCGGCGACCCGGAGCTCGGGCTCCTCGATCCGCGGCGAACAGCCCTCCCGGAGAGGAAACAAGCAGCTCAAACGGGCCTTCTTCCTCTCCGCCTTCGCCGCCCTGGGCGACCCCGCCTCCCGGGCCTACTACGACAAGAAGATCGCCCAGGGCAAGCATCACACCCAGGCCCTGCTCTGCCTCGCCAGACGCCGGGCCGACGTCCTGTTCGCGATGCTCCGCGACGGGACCTTCTACGAACCCCAACCCGCCGCGGCCAGGCGAGGAATTCAGACCGCTCGATCAGTCCTCCGGCCGAAGCCGCTGACGAGCTGCCTCAAGCCGCTGGTCATAGTCGGATGCGAACAGCTCGGGAAGCGTCTTGTCGAGCGTTCCGGCGATCCGATGGATCGGCGCCCAGACCGCCGGATCATCGACAACCCGACTGAGGTTCGTCATCTGGAGCTTCTCCAGCCAGTGCGACAGCACCAGTGCCTCGTCACTCGTGAGCTTGATCGTGACCTGGCTATCACTCATGCACACCCCTACGGCTCGGCCCCGCCCTCGACCACACGAACCTACTGGCCTTCGACCTTGACCAAACACATAGGGGCACCCCCCTGCACCACGTCACCCACTCTCCGCCCCCAGCAACGCCGGGGGCTTCTTGCTGCCTGGAGGACCGACGTGCCGACCTACGAGGCTTCACCACCGACCTGGACCGCCTCACCCCAGAACAGCGCCGCCGCTTCCGCCAGACCGTGGCGGTTGGCTTCGTTGATGTCTAGGAACAGCGTTTGTCGACTGGTTCCGGAGTCAGTTGGTGATCACGGTTCGTGAATGTCGAGCAGAAATGACGGCGTCTCGCGGGGCGGCAAGAAAAGGGAAGGCGGCAGCCAACTGGCCGCTGGCAGGATGTCCGCGCTGAACACCCGAGGGGAAAGGACCACACGACCGTGGCTCGTGCCATCACTTTGATTCGCTCCACCGCCCTGTCCGACGTCGCTGAGTACGCCTACGCGGCCACGGCGCCCGCCGAGTCACGCCTGATCTTCCTCGCAGGGGCGTGTCCGCTGAACGATGACGGCTCCACAGCAGCGATCGGGGACTACGCAGGCCAAGCAGCGAGAGCCATCGAGAACATGCAGGCCGCTCTTACTGCCTCAGGCGCGTCACTCCAGGACGTCATTAGCACACGGGTTCTCGTCGCATCGGCCCGGCGGGAGGACCTGGTGGCCGCCTGGCAAGTAGTCCGGGACTCGTTCGCTGACCATGACGTCCCCAGCACGTTGATGGGCGTCACCGTGCTCGGTTACAAGGACCAACTCGTCGAGATCGAGGCCGTCGCCGCCGTGCTCGATTCTTGAGACCTCTTCCAAGGACACCGCAACGCGGGATAGCCAGGCGTCCGCCAGGACGGCTGGCCATCGAGGACGTAGGCTGCGGTCAGCCTGCCTTGGCGGGTTCCTCGGCTCGGGCTCGTGTGCTGGCGAGGCGGTAGGAGTCGGTGCCTGTCTCGATGATGGTGCCGTTGAAGGTGAGCCGGTCGACGATGGCCGCAGAGGCGGGGGTCGGTGAAGGTCTTCGTCCAGCCATCTGGGGCTGGCACTTGTTCCCTCACACGAGTTGCCGCTGCCACCTGGCCGTTTCCTCCTCCTGCGGTCCTCGTTGGTTCTCGCGGTAGCACCCAGGTTCTCAAGGTGCTGCCTTGACCGTTCAGGTGCGAGGAAGGTGTGCCGGTGGCCGAGGCGAGGCTGCAGGTCATCACGGGCGGCGGCGTCCCGCAAGGGCCGCTGGTGACGGACCCATGGCAGTTCCAGGCCACCAGCTCGGCGCCGCGCTGGTCACGGTGACCCTGGATCCGCCCGGAGCCCAGGCCCTGGCCGTGCTGCTCGACCGGCGCAGCGGAGTTCCCCACCAGGCGCAGCACGCTGATGACGGGTGGGGCGAAGGACCGGCTGACACCGCAGCGGCCGAGCTCGCGGATGCCCTGCGCGCCCACGGCGCAGGCACATACGCCCGGGTCCTGACCTCCGGTGCCCGTAACGCCTCCGGCCGGTGGCGGCGCCCCGCGCGCTGGCACCCGCCCGCCCCGACCTCTCCCCCGCCGACGTCCCCCGCCTGACATCGCCGCCGCGCTGACGCGGCAACGGGCGCGGCGGCCCCGGCCGGCACGCAACCGGCTGAGCGGCGCCCCCGATCCCCGGCCGCGCCGCTCATCCCGCCCGCTCCTTCTTCCTTCACTCCAGCCAGGAACATGGGCGAAAGCGGCCGCGACGGGGATGTCAGCGGGCCGACCACGCCGAAACAGCGTGGTGCCCTACACGGACACGATGTCGGTCCGCCGGGGTGCGCAACATTAGGCGCAACATCTGTTGCAACGGTGCCCCGGTCAGCGGTCCAGTGCGGGCAGGTGGGCCAGGCCGGTTTCGAACATGATGCGGTCGACGGTCTCCTGCAGGGCGCTGTCGGCGCCGATGACGGTCTCGAGCCCTTCGGGCAGCAGGTCGCGCGGCCGGTACCAGTCGCGCAGTTGCGTCTCGTTGACGTCATCGGCGATCGGCTTGGTGGCGTGCCGGGCGAGGGTTTCGTCGAGGATGCCCTCCACCACGACGTGGAACCCCGCGTCGAGGGCGTAGCGGGCCGTCAGGTCGATCAAGCCGATGTTGGCCGCGCCAGGCCGGTCCCGCTCGCGCAGGACGATGCGGCGCAGGTTGTCCTGGCCAACCAGGGCCAGGCCGCGGCCGAACCGTTCGCGGAGGCCGGCCGCGACGGACGACTTGCCCGAGGCGCTGTTGCCGCGCAGCACGACCAGCCGGGTTTCCTCGGTGCCCACCATCACGACGGGGCACGGTACCGGCCCACAGGTGCGGCAAGGAGTGTCCTGACCTGCCGTGGACGGGCGCGCGGCAGCATGGTCGGGGTCATGGTCGGGTGTGGCAGCGGTGCAGGGACTGTCACCTGACCAGTCACAGCGGCTCGGGTCGCCGGGGCGCGGGTCGTACAGCGCGCGGCCGCCGGGGCCGAACTTTCCGAACTCCGTCATCAGGGCGGCGCCGGTGTCGATCTCGTCCTGCGTCCAGCCCGTGACGTCCAGCGGGACGGGCAGGTGCCGGGGTACGCGGCCATGACTAAGCCGTGCGGCAGCGGCACCGCCTTCTTCGCCGCGGTCTTCTTCACGGCCGGCTACTCGCCGGACTTCTTCTTCGCCGCCTGCGCCCGCTTGATCGCCTCGCGCTGCGTCTTGCCGGACCATCCCAGCAACACGCCCCAGGGCGTCTCCCGGCATGGGTGTGTCGGATCTGGCACCCGGGCCGGACGCCGCGCAGCACCCGGCGCACGGTGACAAGGCCGCGTAAGTGCCGCACACCGGCACCGGTGGCACGCCGCCCTGCTCGGGGACGGCGTGCCCCCGGATCAGTCCGCCAGACGTCAGTCGCGGCCGCCGCCGTGACGGTCACCGCCTTTGTGATGGCCGCCGTCGCGGTGGTGGCCACTGCCGTCGCGGCCGTTGCGGTCACGGTCGCGGCCCCACGCGTAGTCGTCGACGAACCGGCCGCGGTCGTTGCGCAGGGTCGCGGTGTCCGCGCCGTTGTTCCACACGTAGTTGCGCCGGTCCTGGTACAGGTCGGTCGCCCTGTCCCGGCCGACGCCGGTGTGGATTCGGACTGTGGCCCGGCCGGCCAGGCGGTAGGAGTCGAAAGTGTAGGTGTGGCCGTCCTCGTCCTGGAGCGTCCAGCCGTCCAGGTTCACGCTGTGGCGTCCGGTGTTGGTGACTTCCACCCACTCCTGGTTCAGGGAGCGGTTGGAGCGGTCGTCCCGACCCGGGGAGTCGTACTGCACGTCACTGATGACGACCTGGCCACGGTACGAACGCGCGAAGTGGTGGTCGGCGGCCGACGCCGGCAGCGCCGCCGCCCCCACCATGGCCGCCGCCACGGCAGCGGCAGCGGTCAGACGGCGGACAGAAGCAGAAACGGAAACGGACACGAGGGTCCCCCTTCACCGTGTTGCGCACACCTCAGCGCCATGACGTGAAGTCGCAGGCCACAGGAGGTGTGTTGTGCGGGTGGCGGCCGGGCGGCCGCGCACTCACACAGTGCGGCCCGAATGGAACCGTCATGAGGGATACGCGGCGTGTGTTACAGAACGCCCATATTCGCGTGATCCTTGACTGCATCACCCACCTATCGGTGGATTGCACAAGATCAACGATCCCCCACACCCAACCCCCCGTCCTGGCACAGGCATCCACCGCCTCCCGCCACGCCACCCACCCCGCCACGGCGGCCGCCATCACCCGAAAGTGAGTAACAGCATCAGCCGCCCCGAGCCGGACGCAGAAAACCGTGATGTTAGTTCCGCCTCATTACACAGCTGTCCAGATGCCCCTCTTCGTCTGTCTGTGGGTCAGCTTCGGGGTGTGTACCAGGGCACCAGGCGTGGCAGGAGGTCGAGGGTGTGGCGTCGCAGCGGCTGCTGAGGGCCGCGCGGAGTGCTGCCGGGGCGGGCGCAGAGGGGCCGGATGCGCTCTGGGCGGCCGAAAAAGTCGCATCCGCGCACTGCAGTGCCCGCACACGGCGCGGCGCGGGAGCAGCCGGGGATCACTGTGCTGTCAGTTGGGCGTGCGGCTGGGGGTGATCCGTTCGGCGAAGTCGGCCAGGCCCCCCAGGCCGGGGCGTTGAGCGCGTACGGCGGCGGTCAGATCGCGAAGCGACGGCCGGCGCACTTCTTGCGGCGCTGCAGCCTCGGCTGCGAGCAGCTGGGTGAAGGCGCCGGCTGGATCGCCTGCGGCCAGCAGGGCACGGGCGGTGTCGGTGGCGCGCCGGGCGCGGCGTTCCGGTGAGGGCAGTGCGGTGTCTGTCAGGTGCCGGGCGTGTGCCAGCGCGGTGTCGGGGTCGCCGAGGTGGTGGTGGATGCCGATCCGGTAGAGGGTGCAGTGGGCGTGGGTGAGTCCGGGCCGGTCCTGGTGTCCGGTCAGGCGGTTGAGGCGGGCGGCGGTCTCCTCTGCGCGCTCGGCGAGCTCGAGGGCCTGCCGGGCGCGGCCGCTCTGGGCGGCGGTGTAGGCGGTGGTCAGGGCCAGCATGCCGGCGGTGTCCAGGGCGGAGGCGGAGCCGCGGTGGCCGGTGAGGTGGTCGTGGGCCTCGGCGAGCAGGTGCAGAGCGAGGTCGGTGCGGCCGGTCCGGCGCAGCGGGGTGGCCGCGGCGCGGACCGCGAGGGCCAGGGCCAGCGGGTGCCCTGAGCAGCGGGCGGCTTCGGTGGCCCGGGCCGCGTAGCGCGCGGCGTGGCGGGTGTGGCCCAGTTTGGTGGCCAGTTCGGCGGCGAGGGTGAGTACCTGGCTGGCGCGTGCCAGGGCGGCGGGTGCCAGCTCCTGGGTGGTGGTGTGGTCGGCGGCGGCCAGCAGGCGTGGCAGGGCTTGGTGGAGCTGGGCGTACCGGCCTTCGGTGAAGGCCCGGCGGGCCGCGGCGATGTCCCGGTCGCGCGGCAATGGACCGGCGGCCGTGGCGGGCTGGGTCCCTACGGTTATGGTGGCGCCGGTCGCCAGTGCGGCAGTGAGTACAGCTCTGCGTTCCATCGTCCCTCCCTTGTGTGCGGCCGCGAAGTGCCGACAGTGATGAGGGTAGGACCAGCGGACCAGGGCGCGGCAGAGCGCACAGAGCGGCGCTTGGCAGGGCGCACACATGCTGAACGCCCGCTGGGGCCCGGCGCCTGCATCACCGGTCGGCCAGCGCCGCGGCCACCTCGCCCACCGTCGGCAGGTGAGGCTGGGGCGGTCAGGCGGGCGGGAGCTTTACCCGCAGCCTCTTGGCTTCGTCCGCGGCGGGCAGCGCCTGCCCGCCTACTCCGAGTACGTCAAGGACGCGCCGGACACCGGAACCATCGGTGACGGCAGCCTCATCGGCGTCGGCCGGACGGCCCGGGGTGCTGCACAGCAGATCCGCGACGTTCTGCTGACGGTTGCAGAGCGAAAAATCGGGGCGCCAAGGGCCTACCAGCCCGTCTAATGAACGTTTGTGACCGAACAGCCCTCATCCGCCCTGCACCGCTTCGTAGAAGACGACGATCCCGGCGTTCTCACGCTCATCGTGGACACGCCCCAGGGGCCACACCTGCGCCGCATACCGCCTGCGTTGCCCTTGCCGTCCCACGTCGACCACGGATCCGGCGCCGAAGCGGCAGCCCACACCGCCGCAGCCACTTGGGGAATGCCCGACTTCGTGTTCCAGCAGGCAGCACACGCGGCCAAGGGCTCAGGCCAGCGAGAGCTGGGCGACCGGCTACTCCTCGCCGGCCAGCGCGGCGCGGTCGTGCAGGTCAAAGCCCGCACCATCAAGCCCAAGCCGGATGCCCAGGAAGCAGGCTGGATCCAGAAGGTGGCGGCCAAGGCGATGAGCCAGGCCAAAGGAACCGTCCGGCAACTGCGGATGGTGCCCGCCGGTATGGTCAACGGCCGCGGCCGGACCATGAGCGTCGACGGCAGCGCCTACGAGTGGATCGCCGTGTTCCTGCTGGACCACCCGCACGTTCCCGAGAACACCGTCGCCACGTGGCAGCCGATCGGCATGCCCGCCATCGCGCTGACCCGTCGCGACTGGGACTTCCTCTTCGACCAGCTGCGCTCCACCACCGCCGTACTCGACTACCTCTTCCGCGCAGCCGCTGAACCTCCCATACCGCTCGGCGAGGAGCCGGTGCGCTACTACGAGTTCGCCGCCGCAGATGCAGCTGCACCACCCAAGGACGTCGACACCAAGCTGGTAGGACCGGGCGGCACGCTGTTCTCCGCGCCGCAACTGCCGCAGGCCCCGGCCGGCGCTGACGGCACCAACGTCCACCTGGTGATCCGCATCATGCTGGAGGACATAGCCCTCAGCTCTCTCGGCGACTCGCTAACCGAGGCAAACCGCTTCACTGTGCTATCCGACCTGGACCGACTGCCCGTGTCAGCCCGGGCCGAGTGGGGCCACTTGCTGCTGGACATGCTGCGCGACGTGCCGCGGGTACCTGACGAGCACTGCAAGTGGCGTTTTAGACGGACACTCGACGAAGACGGCACCCGCCAGCTCATCGTGGGCGCCGCCACCCGCTTCGACGCCGTCATCCAGGCCAGCTTCTCCGCGTACGTGCAGCTGCGGCACCACGAAGTGACCTCGCGCACCGGCCGAACAGAGAAATCCTCCACTCTGGGAGTGCTACTCACCCCGTGTCATGACGGGAGGCGGCCGTGGGACACCAGCGCGGTGCGAGTGCACGGTGATCTCGAGCTGTCCCAGGAAGAGCTGCGGGTTTATAGCGAAGGATGGAACCGAGCCCTCGAAGACGGCACAGTCAGCGTGAACGACTGAGCGCGGGGATATGGGAGCGGCCGCGTGATGCCGCTCCCACACCACCGTACTGCTGCGGCGTTCGACGAGAACGACGTCGCGCCAGACGCCGTGCCGATCCGCTGGCGGGTACCGATGATGCGGAAGCCGTGGCGTTGGCGCAAGGTGAGGCTGGCGGCGTTCTCGGGGAAGATCCCGGACTGGATGGTCCAGATCCCGGCCTGCTCGGCGGAGTCGATCAGCGCCTTTAGCAGGGCGGAGGCGATGCCGCGTCCGCGGGCGGCGGGGTGGACGTATCGCCCGCATACGCGCACCGGTCCGAGACCCTGCTCGCGGCGACCCAGCCCAGCGCGGTCGCACATCTGGGCTTCGCGTTCCATCGTGGCTCAGGTCTCTGCCTCGTCGTCACCGTCGGCGTTGTTGACGGTTCGGCGGTACTCGGGGTGGTTCTTGTCCATCTGGATGCCGAGATGGACCGGTGCGGGGTACTGAGTGCGGTGTTCCCAGTGAAGGGCGTGATCACAGAGGCGGGCGGCGGTGAGCCCGTAGGTGAGCAGGGCCTGGTCGGCCGGGTGATGGAGCACGGTGATCTCCGTTGCCGTGTGGCTGTACCAGGTTTCGGCTTGTTCCTTGGGGTCGCTGCTGCCCCACCGGGTGCAAAATTCGCCGGCGCGGGCGTAGCGTGCGCCTCCGGTGAACTGGTGGGGGAGGTTGCAGAGGATGAACGTCTGGTCGGCCTCTGCCATCTGGAACAGGCCGGTGGCGAGCTTGCCCTCCTCGGTGACGGGCTCGTCGTACTCCGGGATGCGGCGGAGCCGTTCGATAAGGGCCGGCCGGGCCACGTCCTTGCTGCCGGAGGTGACCCGGACGACCGCTCGGGGGCGTTGATCGGGTGCGAGCGTGAAGCCGGGCAGTGCTGGCCGCTTGTTGATCTGGCCGGCCGTGTCGGGTGTCTCGCCCAGGTTCTTGTTGGCGAGCAGGGGCCAGATGCTGCGGGCTTCGCCTCCGGACACGTACATGACGTATCCCTGTACCGGGTCGGCGTGCCCGCCCAGTTCGTAGAGTGCGCGGTCGATGTGGCGTGGCAGGAGTTCGTCGCGGCGTCGGCCTTCGGGCAGCGGCCGAGCCCGGAAGTGGTAGTTGGCAGGGGCATAGTCGAGCCAGGTGCCAGGGCCGGCGTGTTCAGCGGGGAGGTAGGCGAGGGTCCGCCAGTACGGGCCGTGGGGGACGAGGGCTACCAGGGTCCACATCAGTTTCGGTTCTTCAGTGGCGATGCGTCGTTCACCGCGCTGCTGGCGCAGGTGGAGTCCGACGTGGACGAGGGGTTCCTTGAGGCCGTTGGGACCTGAGCTGAGGGCTTTGGTCAGTCGCGGGTGCACGAGGCCGGCCACGCGGGACAGGTCCGCGATGGCCATGTGGCCGCGGTGGTGTCCCTGGAGTTCGAGGCCCAGGAGCTCGAGATCGGTGGTGAGCTCGCGGTCCTTCTTGCGGGGGTTACGGCGTCCGGGCTTGTACAGGGTGAGGAATTGGGCAAGGACACGGTGCCGGGCGAGTTCGCTGTTGACTCGGTGCTTGGCGTCCAGGGTGTCGGGGTTGACGACGGTGGAGCCGGTCTTCTTCGAGGCGCGTCGTTGGCGTGACCAGGCTTTGGGGTCGTACGCCGTTTCACACAGGGCGAGAAGGCGGGTGTCCTCGGGGGCGTCGAGACCATGGAGTTGTCTGACGAGGGCGGGGCGCTGGTCGTGGTACTCGCCGTGGGCCAGCAGCTCCGGTGCCGGCTGGAACAGGACCTCGACGTGTTCGTTGAGGGAGACGGGCTTGTTCTCGCCAATGCCGGTGGCGGCAAGGTCGGGGCGGTTGAAGTGGTAGGCCAGCAGCAACTGCATGCGTGTGCGCATGGCCTGGCTCTTGTAGAGGGCGAGGATGCGCAGTTTCCGGCATCCGGATGCGGCGATGATCTGCGGCAGGTTCTCGTCGTCCCACAGGACCGTGTCGCGGCCTTCGACGGTGGTGCGCCGGTTTCCGAAGGGGCGGCGGCCGGCGACCTGTACACACTTGACCAGGGGCTGGTCGAGGACGGTGCTGACGTGCCGGGCGAGTTCCCGTTGGCTGTACATGCCCACGCCCCTGCCGACCGGGTAGCTCACGGCGAAAGGTAGGAGGGCACGGAGTTTGCCGGGAGGGCCGCTCAGGTCGAGAGCGCTGGGTGCGAGGAACTCGTCGTCTTTGTCGCGGGGGAAGACGTGTTCGCCGTGCAGACGAATCCAAGCATCCAGGGCCAGGCGGGTGGTGTGGTTGAGGTGGGTGTAGTCACCGTATCCGCCGAGATCGAGGTTGAGGAGGGGGCCTTTGGCATCGCGGGGCTCGAACCAGGCTGTGCGGGCGTTGCGCAGCGTGTTGCTCAGCCGGGAGACAGAGGGTTGCACGACGGCCACTGGGTGGGACAGGCCGGGGTGGGACTTCATCATGACGTCGAGCCGGAGGGTGGCGTACCTGGTGACCGTCTTCCAGGCGCTGTCGGTGTCGTCCTCGTCGGTGTCGGCGATGTCGTCGAGGGTTTCCCCGCGGGCGGCGAGCCAGGTGTTGCTCCACAGCAGTTTGCGGTCCCAGACCTGGAGACAGTTGGCGAGATCGCGGCGGAAGGTGACGGTCTTGCCGTCGATCGTCCACGTCTGGGCGGAGAGCTTCTCGGCGATGGTCCAGCTGGCGGCCGTCCACACCCAGCCCGGGGCGTCGATGCAGGCCGGGGTGCGGGTGATCTGGTCCCACAGCTGGACCTCTTCGGGGGTGGTCCCGGCGATGAGGTCGGCGATCTGGCTCGGGTGCTGGAAGGTGAAGCTGTCGGCTGGGGTCTGCAGCAGGGCCTGCTCCCAGAGGGTGATGGCGGCATGCAGGTCGTCGCGGTCGATGGGCCGGGTGGTGGCGAGGAACTTCGGCGGGTGGGTCTTGGAGGTGGGGTAGAGCGTGGCGCTGGTGTAGCCGATGGCGCGCAGGACGGTCAGCAGGCCGCTGTAGGGGAGGTTGGCTTTGGAGCCGGTGATGCCGCGGTATTCCTCGCGCAGCTTCTTCCAGGCGGTGTCGATCTTCACCTCGGGCAGGCGGTACAGCAGTACCGAGCCCAGGAGCTTTTCATCGGTGTGACAGGCCAGCAGGTACAGCTGGGTCTGGTCCGTGGTCATCAGACGCCTTCGTGATCAAGGTCTTCGCTGCGGGGCAGGGGGACGTGGGTGAGCGGGGGGATGTCGGGTGCGTGGGCGAAGTCGAGCCAGGCGGTCAGGGTGGAGCCGTAGACGCGGCGGAGGCTGGCCTGTTCGTCTTCGGTGAGGCCGTCGTAGTAGGAGCGGACCAGCGAGGGGAAGTCGGAGCCCAGGCGGGTGTCGAGGAGGGAGTTGTCGACGAGGTAGAGCTGGACTGGGGTGCCTCCGCGGCGGGCGCGGCCGGCGAGTTGGATGAGGTCGACCAGGATTCCGGCGAGGATCTCGGTCTTCAGGTAGCGGGGGAGCCTGCTGAAGCGGGGGTCGCTGCGCAGCAGGGTGTGCAGGTGTCTTCGGGCGGCCCGGCTCTGGATGGCGAGCATGCGGGCGGGGTCGGGGCCTGGGCAGGCCGCGCCGATGGCGGTTGCGTTGATGCTGGCGTACATCGCCTCGGGTGAGTGCAGGTCGGCGACGGGGCGCAGGCCGACCCAGACTGAGGCCAGCGCGGAGCGTTCGGTGCCGGGGACGAGGATGTTCAGTCCGCGGGCGACCAGCGACAGGGGCGCGCAGATGACCTTGACGTGGGGGTGGGTGCGGGGCAGGTCCTCGAGCTGGTCGATGGTGATGGTCACTACGCCGGTGGGCAGGTGGATGCCAGGCGGAATGCCGGTCTTGGGGACGACAACGGCGATCCAGGAGGCTTGCACCGCGGCCGAGGCGATGCCGACGGCGAGGAGGATGGCCTGTTTGTAGGAGTTGGAGACCACCATGGCTCTGGCCCGGTCGGGGTCGTCGATCTCCAGCTGCCTCAGGTGCTCGGAGAGCCGGGTCTGCCACAGTTTCTCCCCCAGTTTCTGGATCTCTCGCGGCTTGTGGGCTTCGGCGATGCCTCCGATGGTGATGGGGTCCCATACGGTGTCCGAGGCGGAGACGTTGCCGGCCAGGGCGGTGACCGCGCCGGGGGTGGCGTCGGTCATGACGTAGGCGGGCTCGGTGTGCACGTGCTCGCAGGCTGCGCGGGGGAAGAAGGCGGTCGCGGACAGGGCGAGGACGCTGCGCTCGACGCCGGCGGTGGCGAGGGCCATGGTGCCGCCGAGCTGGGCGGTTCCGGTGTGGGGGTCGCCGCCGAGGGACTGGACGAAGAGTTCGCCGCCGCCCCGGTTGTCCTTGTTGACCTTGAATCCGAACAGCTGGTAGCCCAAGGGCCCATACGGCAGGGCGCCGTTCTGCGTGAAGGAGCCGAGCGCTCGTGCGAGTTCACGGCCGACGGTCAGCTGGGAACCGAGTCCGGCGATCACTGACTTCAGGTAGGTCAGGCTCTGGTGGAGGCAGCCCAGCCAGGCGCGCACGAGCAACGCGTTGGTGACGTCCGGGTGCCGTGTCTTGGGGATCTTGAGGCGTTTGAGCGCCCGGGAGATTTCCGTTTTGAGGACGGGCAGTTCGTCCTCGCTGGTGTCCCGGCTGACGGCCCGGGCGAGGATGCCGGCCAGTTCCTGGAAGCGTGGGTCAGGGGCGGTGTCGTCGTCGGTGTCGGGGAAGATGGCGCAGAACGCTTTGTGGGTGTCCGGATCGAGGCGGGCGTGTTCGTCGAGGCCGAGCAGATCCCTGATCAGGATGCGGTCCCAGATGCCGGGAACGTGCCAGCCGGATCCGGGACGTTCTTCCTCCTTGGCTTCCTGCTCGAGCCAGAGCTCGCCGTCCAGGACGTAGTTGAGGAACTGCTCGCCCAGTCCCCTGGCCTTGAACAGGGCGTTGACCACCCGGCGGTCGGCCGCTGCTGCCAGGCTCTGCCGCTGCTGGTCCACCTGAAGCAGCAGCGAGGTCTTGCTGATGCCGCGCGTGGCCAGGGAGAAATCGTGAGCGCCCGTCGAGCACCAGCTGTTCTGCAGGTTGTCGACCTCGTCAACGATCAGCATGCGGCAGTGCCGGTGGAGAAACTCCATCACGGAGATCTGCCGGAGGAGATGCCGGCCGGTGTCCACCGGGATTTGGATGAGGCCGCGCAGCAGGTTGTGATGGTTGGTGACGATGATGTCCGCCTGGACCGCCTCACGGAACAGGGCGTACTTCCCGCACACTCCCATCCGCGGGCAGGCGTACGGGCCGGCCGGCTCCTCGTCCCCGGCGCCGGACACGGGATCGGTCACTTTGGTCAGGGCGCGACACGGCTCGCGGCCGCGGGTCACCTTGGGGCCATCCGTCACCCATGCGGACAACTCGCATCCGTAGGCGAGCCGGTCGTGGCGGTCCTCGCGGCCCTGTTCGGCGGCGCGCTGGGCCTGTTCCGCAACCCGGGTCTCGGTGACCAGCGGCACACAACGCAGCTTCTGGCGGGCGATTGCCTGGGCGAGCTGGGCGGTGACCTGGAAGACGAGTTCGTCGTCCGCCTCGATCTTCTCGGCGTTGGTCAAGCTGTCGTGGATCGTGCTGACGACGACCGCGACGGGGCCCTGGCCGCGGTCGGCCAGCAGCGGTGCGAGGGCGTTCATCAGCACGCTCTTGCCCACGCCTGTGGGCGCGTTGACGATCGTGAGCTTCCCGGCCGGCAGGTTCAGACGGGTGACGGGGTCGCCGGAAGAGGCCTGGAGCCGGTCGATGAAGGAGGCGAGCACGCCCGGCTTCCAGCCGTGGCGGTCGGGTCCGGCCGCGGCCTGGCGCCGGGCCAGGCGCAGGATCTTCTTGCGGGTGACGGTCGTCGTGGCCGTATACGGGGCGGTCGTCAGCCGCAGCGGCCGTACGCAGGCGCCTTCTTCGGTGTCGGGGATGGTCACCACCGAGGGCTCAGATCCGCCGAACTGCCACCGGCCGGGGCCTGCCACGGGCAACGGCAGGCGGGTGTCGTAGTAGTAGCCTTCGGCTTCGCGTACCAACTCCTGTGCCAGCTCCAGCGGCTTTTGAGCATGCGCGGCCAGCAGGTAGGTCGCCTCCCGGGGCGGTACATCATCGGGGAGCCGGTAGATGCCTTCGCCGGAGGTCGCACAGGTTCGCGCGAGCGCCTCGAACATGCCGCGTCCTGCCAGGTCGTCGGGGCGCACGTGCCAGTACCGGCCAGCCAGCTCCCGTACGCGCCGCGGGACCTGGGGCCAGCGCTCCCACAGGTCCACGCGGGCGGCCGCGAACACATGCGCCTGGTCCAGCGGCACTACCATCCGGCCGTCTGCGTCACGGAAGCCGAAGTACTCCTCGGCCAGCGCCAACGCCGCGGCAACGGACAGCTTGCGCAGTTCCCACTCCTCCGGCCTCACCGCGGCGCTCCGCACGCGGCCTTGACGCGGTTGGCCAGGCGGCTGACCGTGGTCACCTTGACGCCCCGGTCGTGTACTTGGGCGGCGAGGAAGTACCGCTCGCTGTACTGGTGGTCGGGCAGGACGATCGTCAGGCCCTTCCGCAGCGCCGGACGTGCGGTGAGCGCCTTGCCGAGCGCGACCACCGACTCCCACGCCTTGGCGTCCACACGCCAGTGCCGCGTGCGCTTCCCCGGCACCGCGACGGTGATGTGGAGGTCGTACTCGTCCGGTCGCTGCTCCCCCGGCCACATCTCCAGCTCGACGAAGGGCAGGCCGACAAGCTCGTTGCGCAGCTGGAGTTCGAGGAGCACGGGAAGGGTGCCGTAGCGCCACACGGGCCGGCTCACGGTCAGGTGATCGGAGCTGGCCGGCAGCGGCGTGACCGCCACGGCCGCCTTGCCGGTCCCGGTCAGCTCGCCCGGGCCCGGCCCTTTGCTGGGCGTGTACTGGTAGTGCACACCCCGCGGCGCATGGGCCTCACAGCGCACATCGAACTGCGCCCCGGACCGGGCAGCCCGCATCGGCCAACGGCAGACTGGGCACGGATACCACCAGCCGTCCACCTGGCACCACGGCCAGTCGGCCACGGACTCGAAGAAGTCGAACCGCATCCACAGCCGGTCCCACTGGCGCCGCAGTTCCCGCACCGGACCGGCGGCATGCGTCCCCAGCAGGACGCGGGCACGCCGGTAGTCCTCCGGCGCAAGGCGCCGCATGAGGTCGAACAGATGCTGTTCTTCCTGCTCGGCGCGTACCCGAGCCCACGGCCAGTACTGCTCGAGTGCGACCTGCGGGACCAGGTGCTCGCTGCACAGGTCCTGAACCGCGTCCCGGACCAGTCCCTGCGCGTCGAAGAGCCTCATGCTGTCGAAACGGTCGGACCTGCCCGAGGCGGGGGGAAGAAGCGGTCCCAGCGGGCCGCGCAGACCCTGGCGGAACTCCTTCATCCCGAACTGCGCGGCCCGCTCCGGTTGGTGAGCCGCTCGAAGCACCGCCAGACAGTCCATCAGCACCCGGCTCCGTCGAGCGGGCGCCAGTACCGGATCGCTCTCCGCGACAGCCGCCATGCAGCAAGCCGTCAAGGCCTGGTCACGCCGCTCCTCGTCCAAGGCAACATCTCTGACGGCCACACAGGAACACATAGCCACGGAATATGACCAATGTCACATACTGTTAGTTCGTACACAACGAGCCCACCCGGACAGGCCAACAGCCCACAAAGGCTCTCCTGCCAGCGGCCGACACCCGCCACCGATGGCAGTGGGCCACGGCTCCCGGGGTCGACTTCTCGGCCCCGACCGCTGTGACCGAATTCGCGAAAGTCGGCAAGTGGCTGTGGTTCCTGCCTGTCCGCGCCCTCGATGCAGGCTGGCATCTCGTCAAGACAGCCGTGGAAGCCGGACAGCTTGGACCGGGAGCCAAGGTCGCCACGCTGGGCAGCGACTTCGACGGCGATCCCACACGCCGACCCGTGATCATCTACACCGCCAACTACCACGACGAACAGGACGTACAGCGCGTAAGAGCGTCACCAACGCGATCAGGCCGAGGCGCCTGCCTGCCTGACCTGCGACAAGTTCGTAAGTGGGCCGCGGCCCGCCGCGGCGTGCGGCAGGCCGCGGGGCGAATCAGGCGGCCGCGGCCTCGCCAAGCTGATGGCAAATCGCGCCGCCGGGGCGCCGGGTCAGCGGGCCTTCCGCGGCCTCGATCCGGGCGGCTTCGGCGACGACGTCGGCGAAGCAAGGTTGTCGAGCTGCGCTGACATCACGTGGCCCCGATGTTCCTGGAGGTCCTCGAACGCCGGGTGGTATTCCATGCCTCGGCGGCGATCGGCGAGTCGTCGTCGGCGTGCTCGGCTCCGGGCACGGTGATGGTCTGCTCGGAGCCGAGCAGGTAGCCGGGAGCGGTGTCGATCAACGAGCTCGCGCCGGTCGACGGACACGGCCCCGCAGCCGCGCCGCCCCTCCTTATGAGGCTGTGCAAATGCTGCGTCGCAGACCGCTCAGACCGACGCGCCGCTCTCGATCAACGTGAGCACGTCCTCTGTGGGCCGGACGTCTCCGAAGGACCGATAGATCGTGTGCAGGGTCGCATTGTGGTCCTGGTCTCGTCTGGTCGCGTTCGCGTCGGCCACCATGACGACCCGGTAGCCGAGCGTCCAGGCATCGCGGGCAGAGGACTCGCAGCACACATTGGTGACCGTGCCGGTGATCAGAACCGTGTCGATCCCGCGCTCTCGGAGGAGTTCAGAAAGCGTGCAGCGGCCAGGAAAGAAGGCGCTGGGCGCGGACTTCTCCACCAACAGGTCGTTGATGCCGAGGGTGAAGCCGTGCCACAGGCGGTCCGGGAGCGGTCCGCTGCCGCCGGAGTTGCAAAACATCTCGGCCGCTTCGGGGCCGTGGAACTCATCACCAACCGGGGTGCGTTCGGTACGGGCAGGAAGTACCCAGGCGACTGTTCCGCCGGCGGTCCGCATCTTGTCGGCCAGGAGCTGGATGTTCGGGATGATGCCGCGGGCGTAGGGGTTGGCGTCGACGAAGAACGGCACCATGTCGATAACCACCAGTGCTGTGCGGGTGGGATCAAGGCTGGTGTAAGCGAACCGGCGGCCGCGACGCTCCTGCTGCCGGCGGTACTCCCGGTCGTCGATGCGCCACGCGTGAAGGGGGAACTCTGTGTCTGCCACGGGGTGCTCCTGTCAGTCGTGGTCTGGGCGGAGCTTGCGGTTCGTGCCGGAGCGGCCGATGTCCAGGTCCAGAAGCGAGGTCAGCGTGGTGCCGCTGTTCCAGAAGCCGAGCAGGTTGACGTCGATCAGGCACAGCTGGTGGCGGGCGGCGAACTCGCGGGCCGGTTTGGTGAAGACGCAGGAGGCGACAAAGATCGGTACGTCAGCGCCGTGTTCGGCACGGGCGGTGCCGTTAAACGTCTGGATGTCGCGGCTGCCGACGGTGCGGTGCTTGGCGTATCGCTTGCACTGGATGACGAACCGTCGGCCGTCGGGCAGGAGGCCGGTCACGTCGGCGCCGAGGTCGCCAGCGCCGCCGACACGCTTCACGTCGGTGCAGCCGTCCCGGCGGCATAGCTCGGCGACGTAATCCTCGAACTGGCGGTCATCCATCGCCCACACTGCCTCCAGCGACCGGCGGGCCTGGCGTCGCGCGTCCTCCGCCAGCCGTTCCTTCTCCGCGCGCGCTTCCCTTCGCCCAGCGCGTATATGTGCCGTGACGACCCCACCAAGGGCGGCGACGGCTAACGCCACCAGCATCACTGTCCCCATGTATTCTTCGCCTCCCATAATCTGCCGCCTTGTTGCTCCCCACTCGACAGCAGGTCTATCCGGTGGGGTTGCCTAGGCAGAGGCAGAGGTGCTCCCCCGGCTCGTGCCCCTGCCACTCCTTGTACTGGGCCACGAGGGCAGGCATCGCCTTTGCGATCTGGATCCGGGCGAGGCGGTGGGTGCGCTCGCTGATCTGGTAGCCGTGCTGCAGGACCGGAACACCCCAGAGGTTGCCTACAGAAGACCGAGACGATGCCGCACATGCCCACAGGAGTCCGGATGTCCTGTCTCAGGTAAGTCCGGGTAGCGCGAGTCGATGGCCTGCGGTGCCCGGAGATCAGTGAGACGGTTCAGCGTGTGTCCGTCTCGGGCCACCATCAGCAACCAGCGCAAGCAGCAGCAGGCACAGCGCGAGGGCCCAACACGCCAGGGGCAGGGCATGAAGGACAGCCAGAAATCCGCCGGCGACAGCTTCCCGACGTGGGGACCGTAGGTGTCCAGCGAGGCCAACACCCCGAGGCCAACTCCGCAGGCTGGCAGCAGGACGGGACAGTCGTCTCATTATTACGACGTAATAAGCCGGGCAGCCGCAACGGCCTGTTGCGGGGGATGCTCCTCGTGACGAAGCGCCGCAAAATGAGAAAGGCCCTGCTTCCCCACCGGAACAGGTGGGAGAGCAGGGCCAGGGAATCGCTACAGGTCGTTCAGGAGAAGCTCGGCAACCTGCTGGCAGTACTCGGGGCTGCTGGCTGCCGCCAGGTCGGCCACGAAGGCCTCGGGGCCTCCAAGCAGCTCGAGGTAGCGGTGGATCATCCTGTGCCTTTCGGGTTCGAGGACCTTCGAGAAGATGATGTCCATGCTGGCTGCACCGTCGGCCCACGGCATCTTGACCTGCCTCCTGACTGGCTCCGCGCGCGGATCGGGGACAGCCACCGCGCCCTCGTGACGCGCCTGCATGTCTGTCGCGCCGTCGGCCGCGGCCTGGTTCATTACGCCGTAATAATCAGCGTCAGGTCGTGGTGTCGGAACGTTGGGATCCGGCGTGCTGGATTGGGCCGGCGGTGCCGGCTGTAGCTCGGTGGCCGGCTCCTTGCTAGTGCGGCCCGACCGCCGCTCCTTCGCCCTGGCCTGCTTGTCGGCCTTCTCCTGTGCCCGCTTGTCCTTCAGCTTCTGCAGATGCTGTTCCTGCTCCTCCGGCTTCTTGCGACCCACCAGCCGAAGCAGGTCGGCAGGCTCCTCCCCCATCTCAAGCTTCTTCTTCAGCTCCGGGTTGAGCCCGAGCAGGGCGAGCCGCTGAGAAACCCAGCCCTGTGACCGGTGGAGGCGGGCGGCAAGAGCTTCCTGCGTACCGTGTACAGCCAGCAGCTGCTTCAGGGCCCTGGCCTCGTCCAGGGGGTCCAGGTCCTGGCGATGAATGTTCGCGACGAGAGCCGACTCCAGGAGCTCGTCAGCGTTACTGCCAAGGTCTTCGTCCAGCATCACCTTAATCTTGGTGAGGCCGGCTTCGCGGGCAGCAGCCAAACGCGAGCTGCCGTCGACGACGACGTACTCGGTGCCCTCTTCCAGGTCCTCCTCGCGGTCGGGGTTGGCCTCAAGGTAGGCGAAGCGGGACATGATGCTGATGGCCGCCTTCTGGCCATGGTCACGCATGCTGCCCGCGAGATCTGTCAGGTCGCCAAGATCTGACCGGGGGTTGGCGGGATTCAAGCTGATCAGAGAGGCGGGGAGCTCGGCCGGTGGCGGAGCGCCTTCGGTAGGGGCCTTGGTGGCAGCGTTGATGGCCGCTCGCCGGGGGCTGATGGACTGGGCCTGCCGGAACGAGCTGCCAGTACCGAGCGCGGATGCCTTGCTCATGAGATCTCCCGTGCGAGTGCGCGCATGGCCACTGCCTGGTCACATCTGGGGGCGTAGGCGAGCAGCGGCCGCTTCACTCGCACCGCTTCCTTCTGCTCCTTCAGGTCTCCGATGACGCCCACGACACGCGGATCTTTTATCCCCATCCAGTTCTCAAGGGACGACGTGGCGATGTAGCCGCGGCGGGCGTCGTAGTGGTTCACCACGATGCCGAGGTACTCGAGTTCGAGGCCCATGTCGCTGCGGAGGTCCTCAATCTGGGAGGTGAGCAGTGCGTAGGCGTCTGCGGAGCTGTCCTCGGCCTGGACGACGATCAGCACGCCGGAGTTACCCGGCTCCTCGCCGGGGCGTCGGCGGCCGTAGTAGGCGGCCGCGTCCATGCTCAGGCCGAGGCTGGGCGGGCAGTCCACCAGAATGGCATCGTAGTTGTCCTCAAGCGGGGCGAGGGCCCGCTCGAGGGCGGCTTCGCGTGCGCGCACGCCGGACAGTTTGACGTCGAGCAGGAACGCGTCGGTACAGGCCGGGAGCAGGTGCAGTCGACCGCCGAAGCGTTCGTCGGTGACCTCAACGATGAGGTCCCGGAGTGCGCCCTTGGCCTCGCCAGCCATGTGCTTGGTGAGGCTGTCCCCGTCGATGGGCAGGGGCTCGTGCCCGAGTTGCTTGGTCAGGTGGCACTGCGGGTCGAAGTCGACCAGCAGAACGCGCTGTCCGAGGCCGGGAAGGTCTTCATAGTCGAGGGGGGAGACTTCGAGGTTCTCGGTGAGGAGGGCGGCGAAGTGCTTGGAGATCCGCACGGGGTGGAGGCTGTCGGAGTCCTCGGCGAGTGCTTCCCCGATGCCGGCGGTGATCGCGGTCTTGCCGACGCCGCCCTTCTGGTTGCAAATGATCCGACGCTTGACGACGACTGGGCGTTGAACGTCGGGAGCGGGGTTCTTCTCCAGCCACACCTGGACGGACTGCGAGAGGCCCTGGACGATCGACACTCCGCGCGCTGCGCAGTCCTTGCGGAAGTCTTCCCACTGGCCGGAGGGAAGCCAGGTGGAGAACGACTTGGCGCCAGCGGTGTCGATGGGGGATCGGTTCGCGCCCAGCCCGCGCCAGGCCGTGATGCCCTCTTCGACGGCGTGCTGGATGTCGATGCCGTGCTGCGCGGTACGGATCTTCAAATCCTGCTGCAGCCTGGCGGGGAGCTTGGAGACGACCTTTTCCCGGTCGCCTTGGGAGGGCGATGTCATGACAGACACCTTACTAACATTCAAGATCTGTTGAGGCTTCGACGCGTTAGTAAGCCACAACTTCTTGCCTCCGACTTCGGGATGGACCGCATGTCGGCCGGTATTACGTCGTAATGAAGCCCCATCACGGCTCACCGCGGCCCGCATCCGCGGCCGATGATTATTACGTCGTAATGAGGACGTCCCAGCCACACGTCGCTGCGCGCCACTCGGCCCGCTTGGCGACGTAGGACCTGCTGACGTTCCACAGGTGGAGTTCGCCGCAAAAGGTGTCGTGGCTGGCGGCGTACAGGTAAATGCTCGCCGGTGACGTGGCCCGAATCCCCAGCAAGGAAGGCCCGGTGTAGGCGCCGAGGTAGGAGCGCAGCCGGGTGATGCGGGGGCGAAGGAGCCTGGTTCGTCAATGGTGGCGTTGAATGCTGGTGACCTCCATGCCGTAAAGCGCCGGGGTGTCGAGGCCTTGCTCGTGGGCGGTGATGGTGGCCAGCAGGGTGATGTCGCCGATCTCGTTGGCGGTGTTGTCCGCGAGGGTGTGGTCGTGGTCGGCACGCAGGTTCGCAGTACCTCCCCCCGCCCGTCGTGGCTGGCCGGGCGGGGCTGCACGGCGGCGGTCGTCTGGCCGGGCGCCTGCTCTCGAATTCGGCCCAGAGTTCACCCGCCGCCAACACCCGCCAGATCCGTACGGAGTGCAGTGCCCGGCACGAGTGGGTGCCTTCCGTCGGCGGTTAGGCGTAGCGGCCGCGCATCATCCGTTCCACCGCGGAGACGCAAAGGTCAATCATGGAGGGTGCCCGGGTAGGGATGCCCGGCCAGGAAGTCCTGCATGCTGGCCACGATGCCGGCGATGCGCCCCGGTCCCCACGACGTGGCGACGGCCTCGTTGACCGGCACGGCTGCGGTGACGAAGTTCAGGACGAAGGCGTCGCGGAGCAGCAGGTAGGGCTGCAGGAGCCGGTCGAAGTCCGCTGGGAGGGGCCGGACGCGGGTGTAGCCGGTCAGGTACGCGTGGGCGAAGTGTTCGTAGGCGCCTGGTTCCTTGCGGGCGATTCGGTGGACGGATCCGAGCACGGTGGCGATGTCGAGGAGGAAGTGGCCGGTGCCGCAGTCGTCGAAGTCGATGATGCCGATGGTCGTGCTGTCGGGCATCGAGATCATGTTTTCGCGGTGGAGGTCGCCGTGGATGCGGCCGCGGTCAGCGGGTCCGCCTTCCTGGAGGGCCGGTGTGATGCGTTCGGCGACCGTGCGCAGGGCCTCAAGGCCTGCGGGACCCAGCTGCTGGTGGGCGGTCGGGTCATTCATCGCGTGGCCTTTGAGCAAGATGGTCTCGGCGTCCCAGACGGGCCGGTCGAAGTCGCTGAGTTCCACCGTGGCCACGTTCTGGTGAAGGTGGGCGGTCGCGGTGCCCATCTGCTCGGCCACGCCGGGCTGGCGGTAGGGGGGCTCTGCCGTTCCTGGCACCCAGTGCAGCAGTGCCAGGGTGCAGGGCTCGTCGTGGCCGGGGACGTCGACCGGGACCACGTAGCAGCCGTCAGTGGTCGTGACGGGGCCGGGGACCGGGACAGCGCGGGACTCGGCGAGGCTCTCCAGCCATCGCATTTCGCTGCGCTGCTGGTGGGCGGGGCGGCCCTCGCGCACGGACACGCGGGCGACGAACGAGGCGCGGCCGGGCGGGGTGACACGCCAGACGGCGTTGTCCTCATACTGCTGCACCTGCATCTGCACAGCCTGGCCGTCGAGCCCGTAGTGCTCCGACAAGGTGGTCCGCGTCAGTTGCTCAAGAAGTTCGAGCTGTGCGGTGTGGGAGAGGCTGGTGAACGACAAAGGGGTCACCTCGCGGGTCGTAGTACGGATCGAGCGTAGTGCTGGCCGGCCAGGCGCCCACGGGATCCGCGCGGAGATGCACCGGATCCGGTGAGCGCCCAGTGCTTGCAGGTGCCCGTCGTCGCGCCGGCAACAAGCTGATCGCGGCGGGCAACAGCCGCCTGAAGAAGGCTGCGGACTCGTCAGTCGACCCCGCAGTCCCAGCTGAGCTGCAGAAGCGCGCAGCGACGGCCGCCGCGAAGCAGGGCTCGGTCGATGGCCAGGAGCCCAGCGTCTTCGCTCGTGGGCGGGTTCTCAGCGCCGACGACATCACCGGCACTCCTGAGGAGCAGCTGGCCTACGTCACCGAGCGCCTGCACGAGATCGACCTCGCTGGTAAGCGTGCCAAGGACTTCATCATCCTGAACAAGGCGGTGCTGCTGGAGGTCGCCCAGGAGCGCGAGCTGCACCTGGTGGCCGGTCACACCATTTTCTCGGTGTGGGCAGCGGGCGTACTCGGCGTCGAGCCGAAGTACCTCTTCGAGCTGCTGCAAGACGCGGCACGCATCCGGGCAATCAGCGAGTTGGGGCCCGACCTCGCGCAGCATCTGACGCGGGCGTGCGCGCAAGGTGATGGCGGACGTGATCACCAGTCAGGGCCTGGAGGCCGCTCAGGTAGTCATGACCGAGGGCCTGGCTCAGGCCGTGGAGCAGGGCAAGAAGCGACCGACTGCCGCGCTGCTCGCCTCGATCGCAAGGGGCCTGACCGCGCCTTCGATCTCTGCTCAGGAACCGAGGTCAGAAATTTCTGCCCCCCGACCGTGCCATCCGTCCCCGCCGCGATCACGGTCCTTGAGCGGGCGACCACTTCACTCAAGGAACGTGTCTACTCGCCTTTGGCGCCGTCTGCGGTACAGGCCGCCCTGGAAGCTGATGCGGCCGCAACTCGCGAGTACCTGGAGCGCTTGGAGACCGAAATTCAGCGTGTCGTGAAGCGGTTGGCCGCCGCCAACCGTGCCGTTGCCGCAGCCTCGGAGCAGACCGGAGCCGCCGCCAGCTGAGAGTTAGCAGCAGAAATTTCTGACCTTCCGCCGCGGTCGCGACGCCCCTGAAGCACAAAAGGCCCGCACCCCCTGCACGTCTTCCGTGCGCGGGGAGTGCGGGCCTTCGCCGTGCTCGGTCGACGCCGTGCGCATGGCTCAGCGGGTCAGGTTCGCGAGGAAGGACTCGGCTGCCGACCAGGGGGTTAGCTCGATGCCGAAGCCGCTGTGTGCATTGGGTCCTTGGATGTGGACCAACCGGCCGGACAGGTAGACGACGTCGCCGGTGCGGAACGCCCCGGTGTACGCGCCGAGGTAGCTGCGAAGGTGGGTGATCCGGCGGGCGAACACGGACGGCTCGTCGACCGTGGACTCGGTGACGGTGTCCACCTCGATCCCGTAGAGCGCCGGCGTGACCAGGCCCTCGGAGTGATCCGTTATCCGGGCAAGGACGGAGATCGCCCCTACCTCTTTGGCGACCACCCCGGCGAACGTCTTGTCGCCGTCGGCCCTCAGCGGCTCACAGTTGATATGCGCCCCCGCACCGGCTGTGAGGCCCTGCAGTTTGCGGGCCTCCTGGCGCATTAGCGCGTCGAAGCTTCCCCCCACCATGTACTTGGCGCGCCGCACGTACAGCCGGGTGAGGGTTTCGCCCTCGTAGGGGTGGATGAGGGCGCGTTCGGCGAACAGTGCTTGCGCCGCCTCGTAGCCGCGCAGCCCGTAGCAGACCAGATCGATGTCGGAGCGGGCATTGCAGGCACCGACCAGGAAGGACCCGGTCACGCCGATGACGTCCGCAGCGCCGGCCGCGACGATCCAGTTGATGATGGCGAGCAGGTCCTCGCTGACCGCCGTCTGGTCCAGGAGGCCGGGGGCCTGGTGCAGTGCGGCGAGGGTCTGGCGGCAGGAGTAGTGGGTGACGATGTCCTCGCGGGGCACGCCAGTGATGACGCACCCCACGGCGGGGGAGTAGAGGTAGCACTCGGGCCGGTCGGCGAGGATCCCGAACGCTTTGGACACGACGCTGTTCTGCCGGTACGTCCGGCCGAACAGCACCCGGTCGCCGCGGGCGTCCGGGTAGTACTTGACGTACCCCAGGAAGTGCGTGCCGGGATGGACATCGCCGATGACTTTGAAGATCACCCCGGCGCGATCCAGGAGGTAGTCGCGGTCACGGATGGTCGCCAGCGCGGTGCCCAGCGGCGAACTCTTCGAGGCCGGGGAAGAGGGCGGTATCGACCGTCCCGGTGCGCTCATACTGCTCAAGTCCCTTCGTGAAGAGATGACGGCGGTACTGCCACTTCAGGTGCTTGTCCGTACGGGAGGGATCGGTGGGCCGCATCAGGGCCAGGAAGAACAGGGCCTTGACGAGCAGGTAGGCGCCCAGGTTCTGGCTGACCGGCTGTCCGGCTGCGTTCAGGCTCGCTTCGTCCAGCGCAGCGAGGTAGCGGCGCCGCTGGCCGGAGCTGGCGGTGTAACCCTTGCTGCCGCCCTTGAAGGCGATGATTTCCAGGGCCGGAAGGACGTCGTATCCCAGTGGCACCAAGCCGTGGTGCTGCCAGTCGATGACCCCGGCCGCCAGGACGTTGGGCAGGCCGTAGTCGAGGTGGCCCGCCACCAGCGGAACCGCGCCAAGGCGGTCCAGCGCGTGATCAAGCGCAGCGTGCGTGCGGGTGTTGTCCAGGTCCGGGTTCTCCTGGAAGACGTTCTGAGTGAACCCGGCGCTGTCGAGCCATTGCCGCAGCGTGCCGGGCGTGGGCTGGACAAGGTGGCCGGCCTGGGCGCGCAGCAGCCGGGCGGCGACCTGCGCGGCGGTGTCGGCGACGTCGTCGGGCAGGTCGCGACCGCCGTCCAGTGACGCCACCGCCCGGTCGTGCAGGGTCTGGTCGCCCAGCGACTCCTCCACGACGTAGTAGCGGCCGTCGTCGCTGACGCCCTCCTCCAGGACGTGCGGGACCGGGTAGTTAAGGTCCGCGATCCGGCGCTGAAATTCGGTCTCCGCTTGAAGCTCGGCTCCGCCGGTGCGCCGGTAGCGCGTTCCGTCGGCGGAGACGTACACCGCGCCGTCGGCGGCGGTCCGCTTCTTGACGAACCGCCAGTTGTTCTCGTTCATCAGCTCGCTCCTTCCGGCCCCTCTGCGAAGCCGTGGGTGACCCCGTAGTCGGGAATGGCCCGGGACAGGGTCCGGACGTCCATGACCCAGCGCATATCACCCGCCGCGACGCGACGCCGCAGTTCGGCGAGGACGTCACTCCCGGGTGTGTCCGGCCGCGCCAGGTGGGCGCGGCGCCAGAATTTCAGCAGGCCCGGGAGCTGTGCCGCAGTGATGCCCGCCCGGAGGTGCAGTGAGCACAGGGGCAGGAACCAGGCGAGGAACAGCTCTCGTAGCGCCGGGCTGACGCGGTGCACCTCGCACAGCCGCTGCAGCGCCGCGGTGTCGTCGTACGGGATGCGCCCGTGCAGCGCGTACCGCAGCCGCGTTCCGTTGTGCCGCCGGAACAGGGCCCCGTAGGCGGCGACGTTCGCCGCGGCGTTCTCGGTGACCGTCATCACCGGCTGCACAGCGCTGTACCGGGCGGCTGCAGCCAGCACGGTGACGTGCAGGCCGGCCCGGGGGTCCAGGACCAGGCCGTCGAGCCCGAGCGGCGCGAGGCTGATGCCGTGGTCGCGGGTGCGGGAGAGGATCAGCCGCTCCGGGACGTTCTGGGCGATGGTCAGCAGATGTCCTGGTGGCCGGGCCCGGTGGGCGTGGAAGTCGTCACGTGCGAGCACTGGTGTGCCCGGTGGCCGGTCCCAGACCAGCAGTCGCCGGGTGTGTGGCCGGGAGCCCTGGTGTCCGCACGCCCGGCAGGCGTGGGGGACGGCGCCGGTCATGTGACCGCAGCGGGAGCAGAGGTGGACTGTGGTGGGAGTGACCGTCAGGGCGCCTTCTATCAGGAGGCGTTCGGTCATCTCCAGCGCGAGGGCGGCCACGACGGGCGTGGTGTCGGTGAGAACCCCGCCGACCGGGGCCGCGCCCGGCGCGTACTTGCCGGCGATCGCGCGTTCCTCCCGCTCCTGCCGGGCAACGGTTTCCTGGTCGGGGGCGTCACGGTGGCACAGGTCTCCGGCCAGCGTGACGGTGTTCCACAGATGCGGGGCTGGCCCGGTGCCAAGGAGGGTGTTGAGTGCTTCGGCCGCGCGGATACCGGCCGCCTTGCCCGGCTTGTCAGCGATGGTGAAGGGGCCGTTCTGTACGGGCCCGTTGATGTACAGGATGTTCATGGCCGCGGCCTCCTCAGCAGTCCGGTTGGACGGTGCCGCGGGCGTGGAACAGGCCGTCGGCCTGTTCGTAGACCAGGACGGCGGCGTTGGGTGTCTTGCGCATACGGGCCTCGTCGACCAGTTCGGTCACCGGTCGGCGCTCCAGGACCGCGCGCAGCGCGAGGATCGCGGTGTGGTGCGTGAACGCCACGACATCCGGCGCGGACGCGGTATGCAGTCCGTCGACGAACGCTGTGGCCCGCCGCAGGACGCCGCAGGCGAGGGACTCCCCGCCGACGCCGGGGGGCGTCCACAGGTGCTTGCGGGTCTGCCGGTCCTCCGTCCCCTCGGGGTAGGTGGCGTACAGCTCTTGTTTGGTCATGTAGGTGGCTGCGCCGTAGTGCTGCTCGTTGAGGAGCGCGGTCACCTCGTAGGGCAGGCCGGGCAGAGCAAGCGCGGCGGTGTCGAGGGCGCGGCGGTACTGCGAGGTGCGGATCGCCGGGTCGGGTCCGGTCAGGTCCCGCAGCGTCTGCCGCAGCCACAGGCACTGGAGGAAGCCACGGGGCGTCAGGCCGACAACGTCCCGGGACAGGGCATGCGCGGCCGGCCCGGTCCACGGACGGGGGTTCTCGTAGAAGCCGGTGTATTTGGTGGCGTTCTCGATGGATTCGGCGTGGCGAACGAGGAAGAGCATCTTCATCCCCTGTGAAGGTGTCGTGCCGGACAGCGCCGTACCCGCACGGAAGGCGGGCACGGCGCATGGTGTTCGGGGGCTACTGGGGAGTGACGTTGGCAACCACGAGGAACTGGTCGCTGCCGAGGTCCATCACGACCTGAGCGTTGGTGCCCTGGGCGCGCTGGGCGGCGGCGAACTCTTCCGCTGGCCGGGAGCCGCGGGGGCCTCCGGCGGGGAACCGTTCCAGGACGGTGCGGGCCTGCGCGGTGGTGGCGGTCATCAGGCGTCACCACCGTTCACACGCTCGTGGATGTCGATGAGGGTGGCGATGGCGTCGGGATTGTCCGCCAGGCCGACCCACTGCCCGAGCGCGGTGAAGACGGGCACGGCGTCCGTGTCGGCGTCGAACACCACGACGTAGTCGCCGTACCTGTCGAGGACCATCTCCCGCAGCGCCCTCGCCGGTGCGGTCGCCAGGACTTCCAGGGCGTCGACCGCGAGCCTGGGCTCCGTCAGGGTGCCGGGCGAGATGAGGAATCCCGTCACGTGCAGTAGGTCGCCGGGCTGTATCTCGGTGAGCAGCGCGTCCGCGATCCGGGGATCGTCGGTCGTGCAGGAGACCACCGTGTCGTCCGAGGGGTCGTCGGTGGGGGAGGAGATCAGCTCGAACCGGGCGGTTCCCGGGCTGGTGCCGGGGGCGGGGATGGCGGAGAGGAAGCCGTCGACCGTGAAGGGCTTGGCGTACATCAGCTCGCCTCCGCCAGGGTGGTGGTGTGGGCGGTCTCGTAGGCGTCCAGGACGGCCTTGGCCGGGTTGCCCCGGTCGGCGACCTGGTAGCCGTTGGCGCGCCCCCACGTCCGGATCGCGTCCAGCTCCTCCTTGCTGCGCTGGATACCGGTCGGCGCGGGAGCTGCGGCGGCCCCGGTGGTACGGCTGCCAGCCTTCACCGCGCGCAGGTCCTCCTGCGCCTGCTCCAGCTCCGCCTTGAGCTTGGCGACGCGCTGTTCGGCCTCGTGCTGGGCGTCGTCGGCCTCGCGCCGTGCGGTCAGCTCGGACAGGTCGCCGCGGATGCGGGCGGCCCGGTTGCGGATGCTGGCGGCCGGGTGGTCCTTCGCCCAGGAGAGCAGGCCCTCGATCCCGTCACTGTCCACCGGACTGTCGGTCGCGGGACCAGCCGCCTGGAGGGCGCTGGCCTCGGAGTCCGGGGTGCGGGTGTGCTGGAGGGCTTCGGTCAGTTCGCCCTCCGACAGTCCGAGGGTCTTGCGGACGTGGTCGGGGCTGTCGCCGTTGGCGAGCATGGAGGCGGCGGTGGCGGTGAAGGCGTTGACGGGCATCGTGTCTCCGGGGTTCGGGGGGCCGGGGGTGGTGAGGTGGGGAAGCAGGGTGACGAGGTCGTCCTCGCCGCAGGGCAGTCCGAGGGCGTCAAGCAGGTCGGCGAGGTCGTCCTTGTCGCGGGCGTGGTGGGCGACCACCAGGGAGGCGGCGGTGTTCTGGTCGCTGCCGAGCGGGGTGAGTTCGAGGGCCTCGGCTTCGAGGGCCTCTTTCATGTCGGTGAACACGACCGGCTCTCCTACGCGGCGGTGGTGCGGGATTTGCGCTGCGCGAGGTCCAACAGCTCGCGGTTGCGCTCCTGCTGGGCGGGCGTGAGCGGCCGGGCCTTCGCGCCGTGGCGGTGCCACAACGGATGAGCGGGCGGCTCGGGATAGGCGAGGGCGTGGTCGACGTCGCGGTTGGTGCTGCTCAAGGGGGCCTCCATCTGGAGGGGTTCAGGCGTGGTCGTCGTCGCGCCGGCGTTTGGGCTGGATGTCGGAGGCGAACCGTCCGAGGCGGGCCTCGGTGGGGTTCGCGGCGATCCAGTCCTCAGGCCTTGTGCACGGGCTCGCCGTAGTGGGAGCGCATCGGCGTGGGCTGCTCGCACAGCACGCAGGGGCGGTCCTGCCAGCGGTCGAAGTGCTGGCCGTCCCGCCAGTCGAGGAGGGCGCCGGGAGCCGGGACCAGGCCCGGCTCGAACAGCGGCTTCTTGCCTCGCGTGCGGGTCACGGCCGGGAGTCGGTCAGCTGCTGGAGCACCTGCGCCACCAGGTCCGGCGACGGTTTCCAGGACTCGACCTGCCCGCGTGCGGGGACGGGCAGGGGGAGCTCCTGGACGTCGGCGAGCACCAGGTGCCACGCGCCCGGCTGCGCCCATTCCGTACAGGGCCGGGAGCCTTCGGGGTCCTTGTGGCAGTCGGTGATCCGGGCGATGCCGACCACCGCGCCGCGCGTCAGCTCGCCGCCGCGGATCGTGCGGCCGATCAGCGGGATGCGCAGGGCGCGTTGGTCGATGGTCTTGCTCGCGTGCAGCAGCACCCAGCCCGGCCACCACCGGGTGGGCCGGTTCTCAACCGTCTTGGCACCGGCGAGGATGCAACCTGCGTACGGCTGCCTGATGCTGATGCCGCGGATCCAGTCGTCCTCGGGCAAGGTGGCAGGGCTCATGCGGCTCGCCCCCACACGGCGGTGCCCGGTCGGCCAGCGCGGCGGCCGTTGATGGACGGCACCGTGGCGTGCTTCCTGGTGGCGAGGTGCGCGCGGCTGAAGTGCTTGCCGTCGTATAGGGCGGCGTCGGCGGCCCGCTGCAACGCGGACAGGTCGCGGCTGCCGATCACGTCCGGGGTCGCAGCGCCGACCGAGGCGGCGACGTCGACAGTGCGGCCGTCGTCCAGGACGACCGACGTGTGCAGCATCCTCACCAGCGTCGCGAGGCGGACCTCGCGGCAGTCGCGGGACATCGGCAGCACGACAGCGAACTCGTCACCGCCCAACCGGCCGACGGACGCGTTACGGCCTGCCCAGGCGGTCAGCCGGGTGCCGTACGCGGCGAGGACGGCGTCCCCAGCCGGGTGCCCGAGCGTGTCGTTGACGTCCTTGAAGTGGTCGGCGTCAACCAGGACCACGCACACGTCGTCGCCGTGGCGGGCCAGGACCTGCCGGGCCCGGGCGGTGTAGGCGTCGCGGCGCAGCAGCCCGGTGAGCGGGTCCTTCTTCGCGGCGGCCAGGCGCCGGTGCAGGGCGATGGCGTGAACGGTCCAGCCGGTCAGCGGAACGGCGGCGGCGGTCAGTAAGAGTGCACGCTGCCCGAACCGGGCCTGTGTGTGCAGGACTGAGCCCATAATGAGGATCTCCCTCTCGTCTCGTACGGGTTGGGATGGGCCCGGGGCAGCCGACGAAGCCGGCAAGCAGAGCGGCTGTCCCGGGGCGGAGCTACAGCGCGAAGTCGCTGCGGCTGGTCCAGCTGACGGGGTTGTGCCAGAGGCCGGCCTTCGCGGCGGGCCACTCCATCTGCCAGCCGGGCCGAAGCCCGCGCGCTCCCCAGCTGTCCGGCTGCTTGCCGGGGATCTCAAGTCCGGCCGTGTGCGCGGCGAGCGCGGCGTCGTACACCTCGTGTGCGCGCCGCAGGGCCGCGGTGGGGGAGTCGGCCTCGCCGGTGAAGACGTGCACGCCGCGCCGGTCGGGGTGGGCGGTGTCGTGTATGGGGACGTCGACCTCGTAGGTGCGCAGGTTCATGACGTCCAGCTCCTCTCGTGATCGCGGCGGTTGAGGGACCACCGCGACCGCCCCGGCCCCGGGCGGTGAGCCGGGGCCGGGGCAGCACGGAGAGTCCGTCAGCCGGAGATCGCTTCGAGGGCCTGCGCTTCGAGGTCGGCGCGGCCTTCGGGGTCGTCGTCCTGGTCGTCGCCGTTGTTCGGGCCGTGGACGGTGCGGACGATGTCCTCGTCGTCGTCCAGGTCGCCGTTGAGCGCGCGGAACAGGCAGGTGACGCTGTAGGCGGGCACCCACGCGTAGCCGTCGCATTCGTCGTCATGCGGGCACGGCACCAGCACGTCAAACCCGACGTCGCCCTCGCCGTCCACGTCGGTGCGCAGGGCGAGGGTGAGGTACTGCTGACCGAAGCGGATCTCCGCGACGCGGTCGCCGCCGGCGACGTCCGAGCCGGGCTTCCACCGCCACAGCGGCACGATCTCCTCGCCGAACATCCGGGCCACGAGGTTCAGGTCACCGAGACCGTCACCGCCGTCCAGCCCGAGGTCGGCCTGCCGGGCCCCGCTCAGGCGCTCCAGGAACGGCAGCAGCCGGTAGAGGCTGTCCGAGAAGACGATCTCGGGGAAGCCCTCCGCCTTGAGGGTCCGGTGCGAGTCGACCATGTCCTGGCGCTGCTTGATGACCGTGGCCTCGGGCACCGTGCGGTTGGCCGGCCGCGGGCCCTGCCGCTCGATGCAGACGCTGCCGGGGGTGGCGACCATGACCGCGATCGGCAGCATGTCGTGCCGCTTGGCGGCGGCGACCAGCGGCTCCCTGGCCGCCCTGGTGACGTTGGTTGCGTCGACCACCGTGAACAGGCGCCGGCGCATCCTCGCCTCCAGGAGCAGGTGCAGGGCGGCGACCGCGTCGCCGGTGGCGTCCTGGTCGCCCGCGTCGTCGCTCACGACCTCGCGCAGCGCGTCCAGGGACAGGACCTGCGAGGCGGGCCAGGTGCGCGCGATCGTGGACTTCCCGGCGCCGGACGGGCCGATGAGGACCACCAGGCTGCGCTCGGGCATCTCCGGGTAGATCAGCTCGGTCATGCGGGTTCTCCTTGAGAGTGAGGGGCCGGGCAGCGAATGAGGCGCTGCCCGGCGGTGGTGGGGGAAGCAGGGCGGCGGCTTCGCGCAGCGCCGTCAGCGGACGATCATGTGGGCGGGGTGGCCGTTCTTCATGTGGTCCACGCACTGCGGGCAGTCCTGACGCGGACCGAGCCCGGCGTGCGCCTCACGACTGGCGTACGCGTGGAACCAGCACTGCGTGCACTGCCCCCGGGGCGGGTTCGTCGCCTTCGCGCTCGCCATCTCAGCTGTCTCCTTGCGGGTGAAGGGCGCGGGCAGCCCAGATGAGGCGCTGCCCGGCGTTGTCGGTGATCAGGGCGGAGACTTCGTGCAGCGGGCAGGAGGCGTCACCGTCGCGGTCGGGCTCGATCTGCTCGGCACGGCGCGCGGCGACGGAGACCATCTGCGCCACGGCCGCGATGAAGCCGCCGGGCGGGTCGGTGTCCTCGATGAGCTCGCGCAGGATCGCGGCGAGCTCCTCCTGGTCGACGTCGTCGGCGCTGAGGTCGTCCTCGATCTGCTGGAGGGCCAGCGAGGCGATCCCGACCGCAGCGCGGACGCGTTCGAGGCGGGTGCGGCTCACCGGCGGGCGCCGGGGCGAGTGGTGAGCCAGGTGGTGACGGCGGCGGCCGCGATGCCGATGGAGCGGTACAGGGCCGCGTCCAGCTCCATCCACGCGCTGCCCGGCCCGGTGAGCTCCGCGGTGGCCTTGCCGTCGTCGTCGACGCGGGCGGCCTTGCAGTGCTCGATGTAGCCGGTCTTGCCGGTCTTCTTCGCCAGCCACAGCAGAACGGCTCCGCGGTCGATCGCGGCGTGCGTTCCGGCGTTGATGGCCGCGCCGGCGAGCAGCGCGGTCGGGGTGACGCGGTAGCCAAACGCGCGGGTGATCGCGACGGTCGCCCCGAGCTGCACGGCGGTGTACGAGGCGACGTGGCAGGCCACCGCGCGCCGCCCGAGGGCGCTGGTGGTCATGGTCGGGCGGGTGGAGTCCGGCGTGGCGGGGAAGCCGTCGGCGTGGACCAGGTCCTCGCCGTACAGGCGCTTGCGCATCGCCGTCTTCGACCCCTGCACCCAGTGGTCGCACAGGGGGTGCAGCTCGCCGAAGGTGGCCAGCAGGGTGCCGAAGAGGGCCAGACGCTCGGTGGTGAGACGGGGCATGCTGGGGTTCTCCTGATCTTCAAGAGGGTGAGGGAGCGGGGTGGCCGGCCCTTTGCCGATGCGCGGCCACCCGGCGGTCCGACCCCGGCCAACCGGCCGGGGTCGGGTCGTTCAGAACGGGGGCTCGTTGTCCGGCCAGGCCGGGACGGGCAGGAGCCGGACGCGCAGCTCGCGCCGGTCCGACCAGCAGCCGCACGCCTCCATCTGCGGGTGCGCGCCGCCGACCCGCCAGCCGCCCGCGCCCCGGCAGTCGGGGCAGGAGCGGCGGGGCCGGGGCGAGAGCGTGATGCGGTGCCGGTCGGCGTACAGCCGCCAGTGGCCGGCCTTGAGCGCGACGGCGGCCGCGGCGACCACGGCCGGAACGGCGGCCGCCAGGAGCACGACGGTGCGGGTACGCACCGGGTCACTTCCGGGGCGGGTGCGGCTGGACCAGGAACCGGGTGCCGGTGCCGCTGTACGCGGGCACGGCCTGGAGGAAGTGACCCTCGGTCCGCACGAGCTCGAACATCGCCTGCTTGATGAAGTCGTCGTCGCGCTGGAGGTCGACGCGGTCTTCGTGGAAGTCGATCAGGTGCACGTGGTGCGGCGACGTGCCGTAGCTGCGCTTGCTCCACAGGCGGCTGCGCACGATCTGCGCGGCGCTCGTGTCGTCGGGCATCGCCGGGACGCCTCGGTTGATCGCACGGCAGTTGGCGGCGTGCGCGTTGGCGAGGTCGGCGGCCTCCGTCTCCGTCAGCCGGGCGCGGCGGTCGTTGCTGGCCGCGCGGTAGGTGCAGCCGAGGCACGCGGCGGCGTAGTAAGAGCTGCGGTCGCTGGCGGCGGTGTAGACGAGGACGATCGCGCCCTCCAGCGGCCCGAGGGTGTTGCGGTAGCGCTGGACGACGGTCGTTCCCGGCGGCGTCCACAGGGCCGGGTCCTGCACGTCGGGACGGCGGGCGAAGAGGCTGCTGAGCATCGGTGACTTCTCCTTCGGGAGGATCGTTGATCAGGCGGCCAGCCGGTGGGTCACCGAGGCCGTGGAGGCGAAGTAGGTGTCGGGGCTGGGCTCGTAGCCCCGGGCGCAGGGGTCGCAGCAGCCCTGGGTGCGCAGCGGGAGGCAGAAGTAGTACCTCCGGCGGCACTGCGGGCAGGTGGACCTCGCGGCCATCGCCCGGTCCAGCGCCCATTCCTGCGCGAGCGTCGGCGTCCGCTTCGGCCGGGCGAGTTCCACGCTGTAGAGCCAGGCCCGGGTCGGGTGGTTGCACGACTGGTCGGGCCGGTAGGAGCACCCCTTGCAGCGCAGGACCGCGACCGGGCCGTGCCCGCCGGGGCTCAGGCCGCGCTCGCGTAACTGCCTGCGGGTGACCAGGCCCTCGGGACAGGTGCGCCGGTCGAACTCTTCCAAGGTCGCGGTGCTGCGCGGCACCCGCTTGACCTCGCGGCGGCGCCTCTTCCGGGGGCGGGGCATCACCTGCTCCAGGTACCGGGGAGCCGGGCGGGACGCTGCGGGTAGCGGGGGCCGGGGCGCTGCGGGCGGGGCCGGCCGATCCGGCGGCGCGGGCGGGGGATGAGCACGAGCGGTTCCTCCTGGTGTCGGTGGACAGCAAGCGCCGCGCCCCGCCGACGTCGTGCTGTGTCGGCGGGGCGCGAGGTGGCCGGTCGGCCTGTCCGGCCCTCGCCCACCCGCGATCGGGGTGGGCGAGGACCAGGCGGAGCGACCGGAGGTCAGTCCCGGAACGGGCAGCCGCTGTGCGGGTGCTGTTCGGCGGCCGGGGCCGGGGGCTGCACGGGGACGTAGATCTCGGGCTTGACGGTGACCTTGGCCGGGCGCCCGGCCACGACGCGGCGGCGCAGGGTCAGGCCGCGCATCGCGAACGCGGACAGGAACGTCCAGGCGAGGACGGCGAGCCCGGCCGCGACGGATCGGCTGGCCTCGGGGGTGGTCGTCCAGACCATGAACACGGTGACCGCGCCCCACCCGGTCCACATCGCGCGTACGCCGTTGTTCCGGGAGAGGTAGCCGAGGACCAGGCCGGTGATGCCGGTGAGCAGCCACTGTAGACGGTGGAGGCCGCGACCGGGAGGCCGGCGGAGTGCTGCGCGATGTACGTGCGCACCGGCTGGTCGACGACGGCGGCGACCCCGCTGGAGGTGTCGACGCCGACCTGCACCTTGGGCACGGCGGTGAGGATCTGGTGGAGCGCCTGGAGGACGACGTCGCCGGCGGCCTTGGCCATCAGCACGACGAAGGCGACCCCGGCCGTCATCAGCACGGCGCGCAGCCAGGGCGCCATGTGGCGCAGGCCGTCCTCGGGGGCGCTGAGGACGTCGTCCCACATCTCGTACAGGACGCCGTCGACGTCCCAGGCCCGGTTCCACCCGTCGCGCACCGCCTTGCGCAGCGCGGCGAACCGCGGCGGCTTCGCCGGTGCCTTCGGGAACGGGACGGGGAGGTAAGCGAGCTCCTGGTGGCGGCCGGGGGTGTTGTCGTTGGTCGGCACGGGGCAACTCCAAGGTGTCGATGTGGTGTTCACGGAGCGTGCGAGTGGGCCAAGCTGTGTGCGACGGGCCCGGAGAGAGGGGAGACGGCTGCGATGGGGTGGTTCACCCGCGATGAGCCGGAGGAAGTCGTCTTCAAAAACGTCGTGGACACGGACGGGACGATCTGGCCCGCGTTCACCGACGACGACGGTGTGCTGTGGATCGACGTGGACTACGACGTCGAGGTGACGATCAACGGCGCGATCGTCGACGGTCAGATCCGGGGTGCCGAGGTCGACGGCGACGGCCGGATCTGGATCGACTACGACTGATCCGTTAGGCCGGACGGCCTGTCCCGCACCCGAAGCCCCGGCCCGCGGGCGAGGTGTCGGATACGAGGCAGGGCGCCCGGGTCAGCGGACGTCGTTGCGGGTGCGGGAGAACATCCCGCGCTGGTTGCTGGTGTTGTTGATCTGCGTGTTCTGGGTGACCGGGCCCTCGTAGACCGTCTTGGAGACCGACCGGCGGGCCTTGCTGAACGCGCCGCCGATCGCGGTGGCGACCATCGCGACGCCCGCGAACGGCAGGGTGACCATGAGGACGCCGTAGAGCGTGACGGAGGCCAGGCCCTGGAGGACCAGCCAGGCCCCGCAGCCGATGCCGGTGATGCCGGCGCCGACGCCGATGGAGGCGACCGCGATCCCGGCCGCCCACGCGGGCACGATCCGCTTGTCGTCCTGATGGACGGGCGGGGTGTCGCCGTACGCCGGCAGCGGGGTGTCGTCGCGGAACGACGTCGGGATGTGCCGCACGGGCGGCAGCGACTGCTGGAAGGACCGGGCGATGATCCGCTCGGCTTCGGCCTTGGCTTCGTCGTCGGTGAGCGGGCGGGTGATGTGGTTGAAGTCCACGGTGATCTCCGTTTCAGGGCAGACGCGGGGCGCCCTCCCCGCCGGTTGGGCGGGGAGGGCGCAGGGGGCGGGGGAGCGGGCGGGGCTACTGCCGGGCGGCGGCGTCCTCGAGCGCGCTCAGCGTCGGGTACTGCCACAGCGGCCAGCGGTCCTCGGTACGGACCACCAGGCCGTTGCGGCGGCCGGTGCGCAGCAGCTCGGTGACGAGCGCGCGGGCCTCGGGGCTGGCCGCCAAGACGTCGGCGGCGTCGTCGACCACCAGGACCAGGGGGCGCTTCATCGTCGTGCTCTCCTTCACGTTCGGGCGGGGTGGGATCGGGCGGGTCAGAAGCTGCTGATCCATCCGGCGACGGAGGAGACGGCGCTGGTGATCGTGGGGGCGATGCCGGTGTTGGCGAGGAAGAAGCCGAACAAGCAGACGGCGACGCCCGGCATGATCCGCTGGTAGCCGGTGCGCACCAGGACGAAGACGATGATGCCGAGCAGGACGACCAGGGAAATCGACAGGACCACGGGGATCGGTTCCTTCTGTGAGTGGGTGGTGGGTGCAGGTCAGCTGTCGGTGAGCTGCCAGTGGCCGCGCTTGCGCGTGGTGGCCAGGCCCTTCGCCTTGAGCTGGGTGCAGGCGTTGCTGACGCTGGAGGGCTGGAAGCCCGGCAGCGCGTCGCGCAGCTCCTTGAGCTGCTTGGGGCCGTCGGCGAGCAGGTCGAGGATCTGGTCCTGGAGGCCGGGCTCCTCCCCGATGTCGGGGCCGCTGTCGCCGAACGGGATGCCGAACGGCGTCTCGAACGGGGCGGGTGCCTCGCCGCTGTCGCCGTCGACGTCGTCCGGTGCCGGGGTGCCGGCCTTCGACTCACTGCCGGGTGCGTCGGCGAACGCCTGGGCGATGGTGTCGCAGTCGGCGTACGGGTTGGTGTGCCGCACGCCGTAGATCGCGGCCCCGGCCTGCGCGGCCTTGGCCTCGCCCTCGGTCAGCCCGGTGGGCGGGTCCTCGCCGTACAGGGCGATCAGGTCGGGGTAGACGCCGTCGACCTTCTCCGCGAAGAACGTGCGCATGAACTTCGCCCGGCCGTCGAGGAACATGTACGCCATGCCCGCGGTGGACTCGCCGTCCTCGTCGCCTTTGCCGGAGAACAGCGCCTCGATCTGCCCGTTCTCGTAGATCCGGGCGGGGATGTTCTCCATCTGGAAACCGGCCGGGGCGATGCCGTCCAGGCCCATCTCCTTGGTGGAGGAGGAGGCGGTGCGCATGAGGAACAGCGCGCCGACCTTGCCCTGCTGGCGGATCGCGTCGTCGTCACCGAGGTCCTTGAGGTGCAGGGACTGCACGGCGAGCCGGATGCCGATGCCGACCTTGCGGCCGGTCTTCTGGATGTCGGCGATGAGGTAGGCGGTGGCCTTGCGCATCGCTTCGTCCGGGTGGGACAGCAGCCGGTTGATCTCGTCCAGCGTGATGTTGATGAGCGGCCACGGCCGCCCGAGCGCGAAGTCGCCGCGCCCCATCTCGTTGGAGAGCCGCTCGCGGTACTTCATGACCGCGTGCGCGGCCGTGAGCATCAGCAGCGTCTCCACCGGGCCCTTGGCGAACCAGTCGACCCTGCCCTCCGCCTCCGGGAGGCTCATGCCGCCCTGGACGTCGCCGACCCAGGAGACGACGCCGGAGCGCTTCTCCGCGGCGAGGATCAGGTTCTGCAGGACGGACTTGCCCGCGCCGGTGACTCCGGCGGTGATGCCGCGCAGCGCACCCTGGCTCGGGTCCCACAGCCGCATCCGGGCGGGCTTGCCGTCGTGGCAGACGCCGATGGTGACGCGGCCCTTGGCGTCCATCGTCAGGTCTTCGACGGTGGCCTTGCGGACCTTCATCAGCGGGTTCGTCTTGTAGATGGAGACGACGCCCTGGCGGATGCCGTCGGTCTCGATGACCAGCCGGGAGGGGTCGTCGATGCCGAAGGCGGAGCAGATCGCCGTGTGCGGCAGGTGGATCTCCTTGCCCGGCGGGGAGGCGACCAGCAGCACGATGCGGTGCGGTTCGGCCCGGTAGTCGAGCAGTTCGACGCCGGGGGCGGCCTTGCCCGGGGCGGCGACCGCGCTCTCCCACAGCCCCCGGATGCCTTCGGCGACGGCCTCAACGTCCTCGGAGGTGGGGCGGGCGACCAGCCGCATCCGGCCGGGCCCGGAGCCCTGGACCGGGCGCAGCTTCACGGTGCCGACCGGGAAGTCGAACGCGGCGGCGAGCTGCACCTCGGTGAAGGTGGGCACCGCCTTCCCGGCCTGGGCGACGACGACGGCCTCGAAGTCGGGCCGGTCGGCGCGGAACGGGGTGATGGACACCAGGCGGGTGCCGTCGCCGGTGGCCTGCTGCCACTTCGCGGCGAGGAACTCGGTGTAGGTCAGCTCCCTGGTGGGGTCGGCCTGCGCCTGGTGCTCGCTGAGCTCCAGGACCAGGCCGGCGCTGCGGGTGAGCGGCGCCATCCAGCCCATCAGGGACGCCCACGCGGCCGGGGCGACGACCTCCCACCAGTTGAAGCCGGGGGTGATCAGGTTCGCCAGGTAGGTGCCGGTGGCCGTCAGGAACGGGATCGCCCGCTGCGCCCGGGTCAGGGCGCTCAGGCCCTGCTCGGGGTCCTTCGTCTTCGCGTACAGCCAGGCGAGGGTGCCCACTCCGATGCCGCCGGAGGCGATGTAGGACCAGGCGCTGTCGTCCAGCTGCGGGCCGACGGCCATCCCGGCCGCCGCGAGGGCGTAGGAGGTGCGTTCGGCCAGGACGCGCCGGTAGATGACGTGGCCCGGGACGCGCTTGGTGGTGTCGGCGGCCAGCGCCGCCTGGTCGATGGTGCTCATCACTGCCTCCGTTCAGGCACAGGCAGCAGCAGGGGCCGCGCCCGGTGGTCCGGGTGCGGCCCCTGCTGCTGCGGGGTGGGGTTGTTCAGCGGCGGCGGCCGGTGCGCCGGTAGAAGCCGGGCTTGGCCTGGCGGACTCCGGAGCCGTTGGAGGCTTCGTAGCCGGGGCGGTACTCCCGGTCGTGCGCGCCGTTGAAGCCGCGGGCGTCGGTGTCGACGGCGTCGGCAGCGTTGACCATCTCGCCGGACGCCTCCGCGACCCCGGTGAGGGCGGCGGAGGTGTCCTCGATCATCGAGGTGAACTTGGGCTCGACTTCGGCCTGGCCGCACATCTCCGACAGGCGCAGGGCCGCGTTGGCGTTGGCCTGCATGTGGGAGCGGAGCAGGTGCATGCCCTCCTTGAGGAAGAGGGCGGAGGCCGCGAGCTTGGCGGTCCGGCCGGCCAGGGCGAGGAAGCCGTTGCCCGTGCTGGCGCTGCCGGTGCTGCTGGCCACGCCCTTGTTCATGCCCGGGATGGCGGGGAGGTTGTCGCTCACGTGCTGATCTCCTCATCAGTTCTCGTTGTGGACGCGGGCGGCGGGCACTTCCAGGCCCATGTCCTCGGTGGCCTGCTGAAGGGGCCGGTAGGCCTCGAACATCTCGTTCTCGGTCGTCTCGGAGAGCTCCGCGGCCGTCAGCGACTTCGTGGCCATCTCGTCGGCCTTGCGGGCCAGCAGCTCCATGGACTCCGCCAGCTTGGCCATCGCGGCGCCGGTCATACGGCCGATGACGTTGTGCGTGGAACGCAGGTCGGCGGCGAGTTCGTCCAGCTCGTGCCGGATCTCCCGCGCCTTCGCGGAGAGCTTGCGGCAGGTCTCGTGCGTCTTGAAGGACTGCTCGGTGAGCTCCTCCAGGAGGTCGAGGCTGTCGTCGAGGGTGACCTCGGTCTCGTGCTGGGCGTCCATGTCCGCGACGCTGCCGCTGCCCCACTTCGTCAGCCAGGCGTCACTCACGCTGTTCTCCTTCGTGCTCGAGGTCGAGGTGCCGGCCGGGAGGCCCGCGCCGGACGTCGCCGGGCCGGATGCCGGGGAGTCGGCCCGCTCCACCGTGATCGGACCGGCCGGAGCGGAGGCGGCCGTCGCCATGCCCATCGCCTCGAACGGCGACAGGCGCGGGGTGCCGGTGCCCGGCACCGTGCCGCCGCCCGGCGGAGCCGGAGCCGGGGCGGTCCCGGCAACCGCGGCGGCCGGGGCCGGTGCAGCTGCGGGAGGACCGGCCGGAGTCGGCGTCGGGGGCGGTGTGGCCGGGCCGGGCGTCGGTGCCGGGCGCGGGCCCGGGACCGTGGTGGTGCGCATCCGGGCGCGGTTGCGGGCCCTCGCCTTGGCCGTGGACCAGGGCGTGCGGCGGGTCGGTGCCGCCGCGGCCGGGCCGACCGGCGCCTTCGCGGCGGGACCGGCGGGCTTGGTGGTCTTGGTCTTCGGGCCGGTCTTCTTCTTCGGCTTCTTGACCTTGACCTTGGTGACGATGGGCGGCCGCATCTTCTTGCGGCGGCGCTTGAGCCGCTTCTCAGCGGTCTCGTGCACGGCCTCGCCGAAGGTGGTCCGGCCCCGGGCGGCGGACTTCATCGCCCCCAGGACCTTGCGGCTGTACTCCTTCTGGAAGCGCCGGCACTTGCGGCAGCGGCAGCCGTACTTGTCGGTCGCCGCGAACGTGCCGTGTGCGATGCCCGGCGTGAGCGTGATCTTCTTGCCCTTGCGGGACTTGCCGCCCGGCGCCTTGGGCACCGAGGCCGGGCCGGTGCCGCCCTTGCCGGAGCGGGTCTTGCCCTTCTTCCCGCCGCGCTTGCTGCCGGGCGCCGTGGTGCCCGCGCCGCTGCTGCCCTTCCCCTTCGGCTTCGTCTTCGGTCCGGTGCCGGAGGTGGTGGTGCCGGGCTTCTTGCGCAGGATCCCGGACGGGCCGGTCGTACCGCGCGGCGACTTCTTCGTCCCGCTCTTGGGGCCGGTCGTCGTGCCCTTGCCGGTGCCGGGGCCCTTCGAGCTGGTGGTGCCGGGCGTGGTCTTCCCGCCCGACCCCGTGCCCTTGCCGGGGCTCTTGGTACCGGGGCCGGTCGTCTTGCCGGTGCCCGTCCCGGAGCCCAGTCCGCGCTTCTTGCCCGGACCGCCGGACGAACCGCCAGCCCCGGACCTGGTGCCGCCGGGGCCGCGCTTGCGGTTCGTGGTGGAGCCCCCGCCGGAGGAGCCGGAGCCGCCACCGCCGTTGGGGGAGCGCTTGCGCCCGCCACCGCCGCCGCTGCCCGGTCCCCTGCCTCCGCCGCCCGAACCTCCGGAGCCGCCGGACCCGGAGGAGCCGGGGCCGCGGTTCTTCTTGAGGTTCACGCCGCCGCCCTGCAAGGTGCGGCGCAGCGGGGTGACTCCCGAGCCGCCCTTGCCGCCGCCGGAGCCGAAGTTGGAGCGGCCGGGCCCGGAGCCCGAACCGCCGCCGCGCCCGCCCCGGGAGCCGCCGCCGGAGCCGCTGGGTGAGCGGGTCGTCGACCCGCCGCGCCCCCGGCCGCCCGAGCCGCTGTACGACCCGCTGCCGCCCCGCCCGGACCTGCCCGGACCGAAGCCGCCGGAGCGGCCTCCCGAGCCGCCAGGACCGCGCTGGAGCGTCTTGCGGCCGTACTCGTGGCTGGGCTGCACCTGCTTCTTCGAACCGCCCCCGGAGGAGCTGTCCTTGGCGGTGCTGGCGGTCTTCGCGACCGCTTCGCGCTGTTCCCGGTTAGCCCGGCCCGTCGCGACGGCGGAGTGGATGCCGCGCATGGCAGCCAGGGACACCGCGAGGATCGCCGCCAGGGACAGCGATCCCAGACGCGGCGCGGCGGGCTGCGCACCCTCCGAACGGAACGTCGCGGGGACCATCGCGCCGCCCGTCGCGGGCGTCGCGACGGGGGCCGCGGCGGGGTCCGTGTCGGCGGTGAACGGGGTGCCGAGACCGGGCTCGGGCAGGGCCTCGATGACGCCCATCGGGTCGGTTCGCGTCGCGGGTGCAAACGCTTCGGGCGTGGCCGGGGAGGCGTCTGCGGGGGCGGCGAACGGCACATCGGCCGGGGCCGAAGCGGGGGGTTCCGCGGGGGGGTCTGCCGGGGCGGTGTAGCCCACGCGGGGGAAGTGGATCAAGTTGTTGGGGCCGTCGTCGTCGGCCATGACGTCTCCCTCTCGGAGTTGACAGACGGTCACCGCCTGGGGCATCCTCGCGCGCGCACGACACGCGCGCGCCTTGGGGTGCTCCAGGCGGCGAGGAGGAGGCGGTGATGAAGAAGAACTTCGTCACCCTCCGTTGTTCTTGTAGAAGTCGTGCAGCGCCTTGGTGAGCGCGGGCCACAGGTTCGGCTTGCCGTCCCGTTCGACCTGGCGGGCCAGGGTCCGGCACGCGTCGTACCAGACCCCGGCCCGCTCCTGGTCGGTCGTGGCTTCCGCGATCCGCGCGTTCCAGTGCTTCGCGCGGTTTTGCGTCTGCCGAGGCGTCGTCAACGCTGCTCTCCCTTCGGGAAGTAGTCGTTGATCGAGGTGGTCGGCCGCTCACCGCCGGCCGCCATCGGCCACTGCTGCCAGGGGTTGTCGGCGGCCACGAACTCCGCCGGCCTCGCCTGCGGGACGGCGCCCGGCGCCTGGTCGGCCGGGGCGCCCAGCGAGGTCACCGTCTTGTCCAGGGACTTGGCGACGGCGGCGCCCAGGGCGGCCTGGCGGCCGGTCTTGCGCTCCAGCTTCCGGGCCTCCGCCGCGGCCCTGCGCTGGGGGAGCTCCAGGACCTGGTTGACGTAGGTCGCGTACAGGGCCTCCGCCTTGCTCGCGGCCTCGCCGGACGCCTTCTGCATGGCCCTGAGCTGCCGCGACACCTTCCAGGCGCGGATCTTCTTGGCCATCCAGCGGTCGCCCTCGATCGGCGTCTGCTCCAGGCGCCGACGCACGATGTCGGCGATCTGCCCGTACTGCTGGGCATCGCGAACGTGCTGGTCGCGGACGGTCGCGGTGAAAGCCCGAAGGCCCTCATCCGTGAACAGTGCGTTGATATCCATGAGGTGGGGTTCTCCTTCTCGGGGCGGGGGCGATCTGGGAGGCTTTGTCGTGGCGTTTCGGCGCCTTCACCACGTCCCCGAGGTGTTGACGGCATCTCGGGGGCCGGTGGAACCGTCGAAACTGCGGTTCGTGCAGGTCAGCGCCGCTTGCGCGGCAGCAGGCGAGGGTGGCACCACCAGCAGCCGGGGCCGTGGTCGTGCTCGGTGCGGGAGTGGACCAGCAGGAACGGCGTGGCCAGCACGGTGGCGAGAGCCACCAGGGCAAGGACCACGCCGACCACGTACGTCGGGGTACTCATGTCGAACTCCTCACTTCGGTGAATGCGCAGGTCACTGCTGGGGTCGGTAGCCGTCGGCGATGAGCGCGACGGCCTCCTGGCGGTACTTGGAGGCGGTGTCGGTGGACGACACGTCGAACTCGCGCTGGACGTCAGCGATCGAGACGACCCGGCACAGCTCCCGGTGCATCCCGTCGGCGTCCAGGCCGACGAACACCGCGCCGGCCGCGAGCGCCATGCGCGCGACCTTGCGGACCGCCCGCTCGCGCGGCGTCAGCTTCGCGGCGTCCTCGATTTCGACCGCGCGCCGCTCGACTTCGGCAGCGGCGAGCCGGGTTTCGGCGGCGGCGTACTCGGTTTCGGCTTCACGCTTGCGGGCCGCCTGCGTGTTCGCGTCGGCGGTCGCCTTGCGCTCGTTCTCCTCCGCCGTGAGCCGATCGGCTTCGGCGGCGCGGCGGCGGGTTTCGGCAGCGGCCTTCTCCGTTTCGGCGGCGACCCGATCGGCTTCGGCAGCACGCTGCCGGGCCTCCGCGATCTCCGCCGTCTCGATGGCCTGAGCCTCCGCCGCGGCGACCCGGTCGGCCTCCGCAGCTTCCTTCCGCTTCTCCGCCGCCTGGCGCTCCAGCTCCGCCGCGCGGACGTCCGCGGCGGCCTTGGCCTCACGCTCCTGGGCCGCCTTGCGCTCCGCCTCCGCCTCACGGGCGCGGGCTTCGGCGATGACGGCCGTCTCCAGCGCGGCCTCCTCCAGCTCAGCGGCCCGCTCAGCGGCGCTGACCTGGGCTCGGGCGTGCGCACGGGCCTGGCCGGTCTCGCCCTCCACCCGGGCGCGGACGGCCTCGAGCTTGCCCTCCGCCTCCAGCCGGTCGGCTTCGGCCTGCTTGCGCGCGAGCTCCTGGCGCGTCTCCGCGTCCAGGCGCCGACGCTCCGCCTCCTCCGCGCGGGCCTCCGCAGCACGTTCCTGCTGCTCAGGCATCGCAAGGGCCTCGGAGACGGTGTAGCCATGGGCGGCCATCTTCATCGGCAGCAGTTCGTCCTCGGTGGCCTTGCTCAGGTCGCCGTCGTGCTTGCGCTTGAGCCACTGCTCGTAGCCGATGAGCTCCTGCTGGCGCCGGATCATCTCCGGGTAGGAGGTGACGTTGTGCAGCCGCATCCGGCGGTAGAAGACCGGCGTGGCGACGGGGGAGAGGATCCAGCGGTGCAGCGGGATGCGGTCGGTGACCGTTCCCGCCTCCAGCCTGGCCTTCTGGATGATCAGGCGGCGGGCGGCCTCCACGCCGATCACGAACAGGATCGGCATGACGCCGTGGCTGGCGGCCTGCACCGGGTCGCCGCCGATGTGGCCCTGTGAGCTGGCGTTGAACCAGATCGTCGCGCCCGTCATGGCGTGCGCGGCCATCCGCAGGAGCGGCCACGGGGTGCCCTTGCGGATCAGGTACAGGTCCAGGGCGAGGAACGCGATGATGCTGGCGTCGACGCCGACCGGGAACCAGGGGGCCAGTTCCTTACTGAATCCCCAGTTCAGGGCGACCTTGGCCAGGGTGCTGTAGGACATCGCGAAGCCGATGACGCCGACCAGCGTTCCGCCGATCGCGGCGACGAGCGACAGGGCGGTCATCAGCCGGTCGCGGTCGGCCTTGATCGTCTTCCGCTTGTCCGGCCTCGAAACGCTCCGGGCCGTACCCGAAACCTTCTCGGGTGCACCCGAAGCGCGGCCCGGCGGGTGCGAAGCGGGGGTGTCGGGAGCCGCGGTCTGCGGCATGTCGGTGATCGTCATGGGGGCCTCCGGAAGGGGTCGTTCAGGGCGGGGTCGAAACGGCGGCCGGTGCTCCCGAACGCGAGGGGTGCGTTCCCGAAACGGCGGCCGGTGCGGGCGGTTGATCACGAAACTGGCACCGGCTCTACCCGCTCCGGGCGCACGGAAAGGCCGGCCTCCCGAGGTGCGGGCGGCCGGTGCGGGGGAGCGCTGCGGGGCGGGCCCGAAACTGTCTGCCGCTCCCGCCGGGCGGGAGCGAAATCAGCTCTCGGGGAACCGGGCACCGTGCCGGCGGAGGTCGGCGGTGGTGATGCCGAAGTGGCGGCAGCGGTCGATCAGCGGCTGGAGCGCGCTGCCGCCGGCGAGCGCCTCGGGCGAGCCGACGCCGTACCGCTGCTGCGTGGCGAACAGCTCGTTGAGCGCGGTCGCCGTGCGGGCGGCGTGCCGCTCGAAGCGGCCCTCGCCCACCCACTCCTCCGCGATGACGTGGAGGGTGGTGCGCCAGCTGCCGCTGTAGTCCTCCGGGTCGATCGGCGGGATGTCGCTGCCGAAGATCGCGAACGCGGCGGCCTGGGCGGCGGCTTCCGTGCCGGGCTGGAGCGGGGTCATCGTCGTGGCCATGTGGCCTCCCTCGACTGTGGTCCGGGCTGTCCGGCTCCCCTTCACCGCCCGTCCCGGCCGCCGTGGTGCAGCGGCCGGTGCGGGCGGATCAGGCAGCCGCCAGAACGGATCAGGAGGCGTTGCCGGCCCGCTGGCGGGCGGCGCGGCGCTTCATGGAGCGGCGCTCGTCCTCGCTGAGGCCGCCCCAGACGCCGGTGTCCTCGCCGTGCTCCAGCGCCCACTGGAGGCAGGTCTCCATCACGGGGCAGCGGCGGCAGACGGCCTTGGCCTCCTCGATCTGGAGCAGCGCCGGGCCGGTGTTGCCGATGGGGAAGAACAGCTCGGGGTCCGCGTCGGCGCAGGCCGGGCGGGGCCGGACGGGCGCAGCGGTGGAGATGGCGCCGTAGCCGTAGGGGGCGGTGCGTACGATGGTCTGCATAAGGGCCTCCCAGAAGGTCCGGTAGTACGAAGCGGCCCCGGGGGTGCGACCCCGGGGCTGTTCTGTGTCGACGGCCGGAAGGGCCGGAGCGGGGTGACATCCCGACGCTCTCCGCCGACCCCGCCGGTGAGGGCAGGGACGACGGGCGATGCCGGGGGTCAGCGGCGCTGCTGCTTGGACTGGCGTGCGCGGTAGGCGTCCTGGAGCCGGGCGAAGCGCTGGTGGATCGGCGCTCCCTCCGGGCAGTCCTGGCCGGCCTGGCAGGCCGCGCAGTCGTTGGTGTGGTTGGTGGAGTCCTGGAACGCCTTCATGTAGCGGCGGTACAGGTCGTCCGAAGGCTTAGCCATCAGCGGACCTTCCGTGCAGCTGCGATCAGCTGGCCCAGGGCCTGGCAGGCGTTGCAGGTCCAGTAGGTGACACCGAACCAGCCGCCACAGCGGTCGCACTGCCACTGACCGCCGTTGCCGTGCGGCTGGAGAGCGGGCAGGGTGGTCGCGCCCCGCACCGTGAACAGAATGAGGAGCCGCGGGTAGCGCCCCTCGGTCTCGTCCGGCTCGTAGCCCTTCTCGTTGTCCTCACGTTCGAGGTCTTCGATCAGTCCGCCGGTTACGGATGCCATCATGGTGATCACAGGGCCTCCCAACAGGTCCTTGACGGCCCCAGGGATTGCGCCCCTGGGGCCGTCGTCTCTCGGCTGTCGTACGAGCAGCCACGGCCGCCCCCATCCCGACGCTTCGGGGTGGGGGCGGCCGTGGTTGTTCGTCGTGTTATCGCTGAGTGGCCAGCTGCCGCTGGCGGGCCTGCGTCGCGATACGGCGTACTTTTTGGCGCAGCATCAGTCCGTAGTCGCAAGGACGGTTGGTGCGGCACTTGCGGCAGCCGGCCTGGTGAGCGAGGAACCCGTTGACAACGCTGGGCTCGGGGACGCCCATCCGGCTCACGGGCTGCGAGACGGCGGGCTGTGGCTTACGCACGACGTTCGTAGCGCGGCGGAACTTCGCGGTGGCCTCTGCGGCCAGGAGTCGCTCACCCCATTCCTCGATCGGGATGTCGAACTCGATGCGGCGCGCGCTGCCAGGGCAGCGGGGCGCCTTGCCGCCTCGATCGGTGCGGTCCAGGTGATGGGTCTTGATCATGCGGCGCTGGATCGGGTGCCAGCGGTTGCAGTCCGGGCAGACGACAGAACGGCGTTCGCCCTCTCGAAGGTTGATGTCCTCAGGCCGGAGCTGGCTGAGCAGGAGCGGGGTACGGGTGCTGGGACGCAAGGGAACTCCCTGGTAACGCGAGAAGGAAACTGCGATGCGTTCTCCGTCTGCCGCGACCGAAGCCGCGACAGGTGGGCAGCGCATCGCTGCTCTGCATGGGGTGGAGCCGTGCCGGGCGACCTCGTGACCTATCGGTCCGTCAACTCGGCTGATTCAACTGTTGTGCTGGTAGGGACCCAAGGTCCGGCTCCCACATCCGGTGCCGCCCGAGGGCGGTTCCGGGTGAGGGAGCCGAGTCCGAAGACCCGGCGGGGTGCGGGGCGTCAGGCCGCGATCGGGAGGGGCGTGGCGGCCGGCGGCGCGATGCGCAGCTGCGCGGCGTAGGGGAGGAACACGTCGACCAGGCGCTCACGGACCAGCTCGGCGATCGACGGGTCCGTCGCGACGATGTCCCGGGCCGCGTCCATGCGGGCGGCGATCTCTGCGCCGGCCTCGTCACGCAGGCGGGAGTACGAGGTCTTCGGCCCGGCCACGATCGCGGCGGCGTACCGGCGCATCTCCCTCGGCGTGCCCGCCGGCTCGTACATCTCCAGCGGCGTCCCGAACGCCACGTCCAGGTCCACGTCGTCCCCAAACTCGGGGAGCGGCACCTCAACGGCGTCCAGGAGGGCGAGGGTCTCGGCGTCGAAAACCTCGGCGAGGCCGGCGGCGGGGGCGGAGACGAAGGCGTTCATGGGGTGGTGCTCCCTTCGTGGAGCGGGGCCGGTTGGTCCCGACGTGGCGCTTTGCCGACCGATCAACCTTATCGACATAGCTAACTTAGCTGATACAGTCTGGGGCGTGTCAAGCGGTTCGTTGATGGAGCTAGCTTCCCTAGCTAAGTTGAGGGGGTCGTCCTACGATGTCGCTCATGAGTAACGAGGCCGTTCAGCCGTACCAACGGATCGCCCAGGACTACGGCGAGAAGATCCGCCAGGGGCGACTCGCAGCCGGTACGAAGCTTCCTGGCATCCGGGAGCTTTCGGAGGAGTACGGCGTCGCGGCGGGCACAGTGCAGCGAGCCCTTACCGAGCTGCGAAACGCTGGACTGATCTACTCCCATCAGGGTCGCGGTTCCTTCGTCAGCAATTCCTCGGGCAACGCCGGCCAGGATCCAACTACGCTCGCCATAAAGGCGCTTGAATCCCAGGTCGCCGAACTTTCTGCACGTCTGGACAAGCTCGAGCAGGGGCGGGATGACTGACATCGACTCCCTCGTCCTGCCTCGCATGTCCATCACTCCCCGGTCGCTCTCGGCTTCGCTACGAAAGTTGTAGGACCGGACGCGGAGTGCGTTCTAGGTCTGACATGTGTCCAGCGGCTGGACACAACGAATGGAGACATGGAGGGGGATCAGCGTGGGGCAGAAGCCGAACGTCCTGACCCCAGAGGCGTCGCCCCTGGATCGCTTCGGCTATACGGTGCGGGAGCTCCGAGAGAGGAGCGGCCACACTCTACGCAGCCTCTCGGAGGCGGCCTTCATCTCGTACTCCAAGCTTTGGAAATGGGAGAACGGGAAGCGAGCACCGAAGCACCGCTCCGAGGTCCAAGAGCTCGACCGCCTGCTGAATGGCCGCGGGTTACTGGTCGAGTTATGGGAGCGCATCGACACCGGTGATTCCCCCCAGGGGCATGTGTCCGTTTCCAGGCTCCATGTGTCCGAATCATTGACGGACCTGGTCACGGCTACCTCCGGACAGGCAGGCTTGAACGATGACGACACGGACACGGTCGTCGCCCCCTGCCGCATCCACGGAAGGATCCTGTTCGTGCCCGTGCCCCGCCGCGTCGTCCTTGCCTCCGGTCTCGCCGGACTCGCCGCGACCGCGCTCCCGGCCCCAACGGCCACCGCCGAAACCGTGACCGCCGACATGGCGTCCCCCGTTGAGCACTTCGCGCAGCTCCGCCGGGTGATGATCCAGACCGACAACCTGATCGGCCCCCGTCACGTCCTGCCAGCGCTCCAGCAGCACCTCGCTCGGCTCGCCGCTCGCCGCCGCGCTTCCCGCGGCACCGACGCCGCAGCGCTCCTCGCGCTGGAGACCCGCTACGAGGAGCTGGCCGGCTGGCTCGCCCAAGACATCGGCGACGAGCGCACCGCCCAAGGCCATACCGCGAAGGCTCTGGACGCGTCTCACATCACGGGCGACACCGACCTCACCGCGTACATCCTCGGGCGCAAGGCCCAGCTGGCTGGCGACACTGGACATCCCGCCGACGCCCTCGGCCTCGCTGCCGCTGCCCGCCGCACCGCGCGGCCGGGCAGTCGTCTCGAGGTCATCGCTGTCATGCACCAAGCCCACGCGCACGCCGTCCTCGGCGACGGCACCGAGGCGCTCAACACGTACGACACCGCGCTAACGCTCCTCGGCCGCGCGGAATCCGACGGCATCTGGGGCTCCTGGCTCGACGAGGCGTACATCAGCACCGCCCGCGCCCGCTCCCTCGCCGCGCTCGGCGAGTACGGGCAGGCCGCCGCCGGCTTCGACACCGCCATCGCCGCGCTCCCGCCCACCTACCGGCGCGACCGCGGCGTCTACCTCGCCCGCGCCGCCCGCGCACACGCCGGCACCGGCAACATCCCGCTCGCCGCCCAGATCGGGCTGCAGGCTGTCGGCATCGCCGCCGAGACCGGATCCGCCCGGATCATCGGGCAGCTCGACCGTCTCGACCAGGCACTTGCCCCTGCCGCCCGGGAGGACGGCGTTGTCGAGTTCCGCGCCGCGCTCGACCGAATCGTCCTGCACCCCGCCTGACCCAGCCCACCACCTTGGAGCTCTCCGTGCCTCGCCCGTACGTCCTGCTGTCCGCCGCCGTCTCACTCGATGGCTACCTCGACACCCGCCCGGGCGAGGACCGACTCCTGCTCTCCAACTCCGCCGACTTCGACCGCGTCGACTCCGTACGCGCGAGCGTCGACGCGATCCTCGTCGGCGCTGGCACCCTCCGGGCCGACAATCCCCGCCTCCTAGTCAACTCGGAGGAGCGTCGGGCGGCCCGGGTCGCTGCTGGTCAGCCGGAGTACCCCCTGAAGGTCACCATCACCGGCACCGGCGACCTCGACCCCAACTGGAAGTTTTGGCACCACGGAGGCGAGAAGCTCGTCCTGGCCGTCGGCAACAAGGCCGCAGAGAGGGCACACGCCAACCTCGGCAACCTCGTCACCATCCAGGGCATCCCCACCGAGGCCACCTGGCAGACCGCCCTCGACGTACTCGGCGACATACACGGCGTCCAGCGACTCATGGTCGAGGGCGGCGGCGCCATCCACACCCAGCTACTCGCCGAATCGCTCGCCGACGAGCTCCAGCTCGTCATCGCCCCGCTCCTCGTCGGCCAGCCCGACGCCGTCCGCATGCTCGGCCCTGCCCACTACCTCGGCGGCCCCACCGCGCGCCTCCGCCTCCTGGAGACCCGCCAGATCGGCGACGTGGTACTCCTGCGGTACGCCCCCAAGGACATCTCCACGGAGCCCCGATGAGCACCACCCCCGCCAGCGCGAGCGCCCCCGGCATCGGCCGTAAACCCAACTCTGCGGACCGAGCCTGGCTCGCGCTCGCCTGCGAGCTCGCCACCCTCTGCCCGCCCTCGACGACCGCGTTCTCCGTGGGCGCGGTCATCGTCGCCGCCGATGGAACCGAGCTCGCCCGCGGCTACTCCCGCGAAGACGACCCGCTCGACCACGCCGAGGAAGCCGCGCTCGCTAAGCTCCCGGCCGGCGACCCCCGGCTCGGCAACGCCACGATCTACAGCTCCCTCGAACCCTGCGCCAGGCGTGCCTCCCGGCCCGTCCCTTGTGCCCAGCTAATCCGAGACTCCGGAATCCGCCGCGTCGTCACCGCCTGGCGCGAGCCGGACACCTTCGTGCTCGGAGCCGACGGCACAGAACTCCTCCAAGTCGCTGGCGTCACAGTCGTCGAACTTCCAGAACTCGCAGACGCCGCACAAACGCCGAACCGCCACCTCGTCGGCGGTGATCGGTGATGCAGCACATATTGGTGCGCAAGGCGAGGTAACGCACGCGAGCCCCAGAAGATGATCAGGCCCGGTTCGCCCCCGACGCGTCCGAGGAGGCAATGAAGTGTCCCGCTCCGCACCGGATCCCGGTCCAACTGCTATACACCGTCTCTGGGACGCGCACGGAACTTTGCTCTATGTAGGTCTGTCTAGTTCTCCTCGGGCTCGGTTCGTGCAACACGAAGGAGACAAACGTTGGTGGCCGGCCGTACAGCGTCGTGCTGAGACGTGGTACGAGACACACAGGGAGGCCGAAGCCGCCGAGAGAGCCACAATCGGGTGGGAGGCCCCTCTCTACAACCGCACAGACGAGAACGGCGCCAATCAGGCGCCGCGCGACTGCCCGGCCTCCGACACCCACAGCGAAGCGGCGCAAACCATCCAGTCCCTCCTCAAAGCAGGCCTCCGCGCGGGGCGCTACCACCGGTTTCGGTTCCTCCCAACACCCGTCGAGCTGGGACGGCACTACGGCCGGGCCGCCCGCGACGTATATGCGGCACTCGACGAACTGCAGAGCGTGGGTTTGGTCAATCGTGTGGGTTCCAACAGATACGTGCCCACCAATCTGGGCCAACCCCACGAGGAGACCGCCCGCGGCCTCATGCTCCAGGAGGTCATTGCGGGCCTCGGCAAGGAGCCGTTCACTAGGCAGGAAATTCGGTCGCTGACCGGCCGCTCGGCATTCGTCGTCGACCAATACGTCACTCTCCTAGTGGACGAGGGGCGACTGCAAGTCGTTGAGCAACTTGTGCCCGAATCGAGAGGACGGGCTGCCGTGCAATACGTCGTCGCCGCTGCCGAATTGGCGGCAGTCGGTGATGTACCCAAAGAGCGTCGACGGCCAGCAGAGCCGCCGTCGGCGGGCAAGGCCACCAGGGCCGTGGCGATCGCCGAGCTTAACGGCCGCGCCAAAGGAGCGACTCCGGCAGAGCGTGGTGCTGAAGTCGCCGCGCCTGCCGGACTGCAGTTCACGGTGACGGCTTCTCCCGGATGGAGATCGCATCGTGTATCTTTCAGGAAATCATCGATCTTGAAAGGCTGCACCGTGACCGACCCGGACCGCTTGAAGCGGGTCGATGCCCTACTGGACGACGTCCTGCCGCCGCCGCCCGTGCGCGCGAAGCTGCGCCTCGCGGCTGGCCTCACGCAGCAGGAAGTCGCGGAGGCCGTAGGCGTGAAGCGCCTTGCCGTAGCCCGTTGGGAGCTGGGGCAGACCCACCCCCGGCGCCCGCACCGTGCGGCCTACATGCACCTGCTCAACCGGCTCGCGGAGCGGTATCCCGATGCCGCGAAGCCGGATGAGGGCATGCCGACGCCGGCCTCCGAAGGGGGATCGGGATGACCTAATGGCCATCGGCCGCGCGCGCCGAGAAGCGGACTTACCACCCGCTGGCCTCGTGCGGCCCGTCTACCGACCGGATTAACCACCCGCGTCGGCCGCTCAGATCCCAGTTCTCGCTGGTCCTGAGCTGCGGCTCACCGAGCCGCTCATTTCAACCCGGCCCCTAACCAGGGCCACAAACGCACCACCGGCCACTAACCGCGGCCACCACAGCCACAGCAGCACCGGCTGTGCACCGAGCAATACCCCGGCCTGACGGCCGGCGCACTACCCGCACACCGCCCGGTGTCTCGCGGGCCCCCACCACAGGGGCTTCGCGATTCACCGCCACCGAGAAGAGAGGAGAAATCTCCCCCCGCCCGATCGGTGTCCGCCCGCTTCTCACGAAGGGGGCGCTCACCCTTCACATCCACTCGCCGACCACCCCGCTCCGCGGACTGTGTCAGCTTGCTTATGGAAGTTGGTGTCCCCGCCATAGTGCACGACCTGGTGTCCCCTTGTCAGCTTGGTCTTGTCCGTTTCACCCCGGTTCGGACTCGGCGAGCTTCCCGTATGACGGGATGGGTGCGGCTTTCGCGTCGCTTTGTGCAACTCGAACCGGAAATTGGATTTCCGGTAGGAACCTACGAGAACGGGGCTTCCGGCGGGCGTGACGCGCGGGCTCTGTCCACAGGCCCGGCCTCGCAGCATCGCGGGATGCTCGACTACTGTCCGTCGCCCATCGCTGCCCTCCGGGGTGCTCTGTGAGCGCCGTGGCGGCGTCGGCCGCTGTGATGGTTCCCACTCCGCGTGCGTCGGTCGACGACGCCGCGGCCGCCATGCTGCCGATGTTGTTCGTACCGGAGGCGTCGCAGTGGCTGTCGACGTCGACGGGGCGGGTCGCGCTGGACGGCTACTCGTGGATGCAGGCGGTCCACTGGGTGGCCGGGTCCGGGCTGTACGACCCGCGTCGGTACCGCTCGCACGGGCCGCGCTCGTTCGGCGTGACGACCGTGCGCGTCGCCCAGGAGCTCGCGCAGCTGTCGCCGTGCCGTCCGGGCATCGATTACCTGGTGCGCCGCACCGGCTTGTCGGAGCGGTCGGTGGAGTACCACCTGGGGATGCTGCGGGAGGCCGGACTGCTCGCGTACGTCGTGCGTGGCACCCGGGTGCGGGGCGCGGCAGCGCAGGCGTCAGAGTTCGCCCGGATGATCCCGCTGGAGTTCGACGTGGCGCTGGGCGTCCGTACGGCCGGGGAGGGCATCGGGCGGCGGATGACCGGCATCGCGGCCGGCCGGGAGCTGATGGCGAAGCTGGCGAAGAAGGCGTCGCGGAAGGTGCGTAAGCCACGCTCGAAGACGGCGGCGAAGAGTGCCCGCAAGGGTGCTGACCAGGGTGTGACGGCTGTTTCCGGTGAGGTCCGTTGCACCCCAATAGAGGGTGGTTCCTCAACTGCCTCTACTGCGGGTACTACTTCCTTCCCCCCTGAGAGCAAGCTCGCAAGCGGGCAGAGCAAGTCCCCCACCCCGAAGAAGGTCAAGCGCGGCCGCCGGAAGCTCAACAGCGTCGGGCGCCGTTTCCAGCTGGCCGGTGAGCTGGTCCGCCGGGTGCCGTGGATGGGCCGGGCCTCGGTGCCCCGGATCGCCTGGATCCTGCGCGAGGTTGCGGACGCAGGCTGGACCACCGATGAGGTGATTGCGTTCCTGGACTGCGGGGATGCCCCGGAGCGGGTGCACCGGCCGTCAGGGTTCCTCGCCGGGCGGCTGAAGGGGGCGGTGGCCCTGTGGCCGAACGCTGAGGGCCGGGCGCGCGCCGTCCAGGCGTACCGGGACTCCCGCCGCGCGGAGCAGGCCCGCCATCAGCAGTGGGAGGGTGACTGGCAGGCGCCGCGCAGCAAGTCGGTCCGCCGCCTGGTCGCCGAAGCCTTCGCCCCCCGCCCGCAGCAGCAGTACGAGGACGGCGGCGACGTCGTGGCCGCCGATGCCGTGACCGGCGTCGACGACCTCAGCGAGGACGAGCGGGCTGACCTGAAGGCGACAGCCTGGGGCGAGTTCATGCGCGGCGAGACCACGCTCGTCACCTCCACGGTCGACGTGTATGGGCGTCCTGCCGCTGAGCGGATCTACGGCGCTGACCTGGTGCAGCGCGCACTTCGCCTCGCGAGCGGCAGCCGCAGCTCGCTGATGGCCCTGGGACGCCGGTAGGAGGCCACGATGACCGAGACGACCACCAGCCAGCAGGAGCAGCCGGGCCCGGCCGCCGGGGAGCCGTGCGGCGTCGACCTCGCCCGGGTCGCGCTGCACCAGGCCCGCGAGGCCGCCAAGACCCGCGGCGAGGGCGGCACCCGCAAGACGAAGCGGCGCACCCGCACCGCGGCCGCGCGCCGCGACGGCCGCGAGCCGACCGGGTTCGCCACCGTGCTCCAGGGCCTGCTGGCCGACCGCGCCTGGGACATCCCGGCCGTCGGCGGCAGCGTCCTGGACCGTTGGCCGGACATCGCGGCCGCCGTCTCCCCGCAGCTGCCGAGCCATGTCACGGCCGCCGCGTTCCACCCAGAGACCAAGCAGCTGGACCTGCGCCCGGACTCGCCCGCCTACGCCACCCAGCTCCGGCTGATCAGCTCGCGGATCGTCGCCACGGTGAACAGCGCGGTCGGCACCGGCGCGGTGCGCACCGTGAGGGTTCTGCCGGTCGGCGCTGCGCCCGCGCCTCGTACGCCGCAGCCTGTCCCGGCGGCAGCAGCGATGCCCGGTGCGCCGGTGAAGACGAGGGAGACGGCGTCCTCGGGCTATAAGGAGGCCCTTGCCGTACACCGGGCAGTCACCCTTCCGAGTCGCATCGACGCCTCGATCACGGAAGCGGTGGAGCGGCAGACCGCCGCGATGCGCGCGCTGAGCCGTCAGGCGTTTCCTGAGCCGGACGATGCCCCTGCCCCGATTGAGACGGCCCTGGCTCAGCGCCGCCGTCAGGCCAGTGCTTCCCACGCTGCCGCGCTGCGCCGGGCCCGGGCGGAGCGGGCAGGTGCGTCAGCGGCTGGCCCGGAAGCCGGACCGGTCGCGCAGACAGCATGAGCGGCGATGGAAGTCACCACCCCACCCCTATTTCAAACGAAAGTTCGAATATGAAAGTGTGGAAAGGGATCGGATGCGGTCGGATAGCGGCGTACGCATCCCAGCACTCCGGCCGGGACGGCATCGTTAGGCAGCGCACCGTGAGGGTGGGCCACTGCAGTGGCGTCGTAGGCACGAGCGTGGGAGGGGACCGGTGAGCGACCGCAGCTCTATCGAGTGGACTGAGGCGACCTGGAACCCGACGACGGGTTGCGACCGGGTGTCGGCCGGCTGTGATCATTGCTATGCCCTCACCTTGGCCAGGCGGCTGAAGGCGATGGGGTCGGCGAAGTACCAGAACGACGGGGATCCGCGCACCTCGGGCCCGGGGTTCGGGCTGGCGCTGCACCCGGATGCCCTGCGCGTGCCGTACGGCTGGAAGAGCCCGCGCACCGTGTTTGTGAACTCCATGAGCGACTTGTTCCATGCGCGGGTGCCGCTCGACTACGTGCGCCAAGTCTTCGAAGTGATCGCGGATACGCCGCAGCACACCTACCAGGTCCTGACCAAGCGGGCGCGGCGCCTGCGGACGGTCGCGGACCGCCTTCGGTGGCCGGCCAACCTGTGGATGGGTGTGTCGGTGGAGACCGTGAAGGAATTGCCGCGGGTAGACGAACTGCGACATGTTCCGGCGGCCGTGCGGTTCCTGTCGTGCGAGCCGCTCCTCGGTCCGCTCACCGGCCTGGACCTGTCCGGCATCGACTGGGCGATCGTCGGCGGTGAATCCGGTCCCGGTGCCCGGCCGATGCAGCCCGAGTGGGCCACTGACATCGTCAACCGGTGCCGGCGCTCCGGGACGGCGCCGTTCGTCAAACAGCTCGGCTCTTGCTGGGACAGGACGCACCACAAGGACATCACATGGTTCCCCGCCGGCCTGCAGGTGCGCGAGTACCCGCAGGTCAGGGACAGCGCTCCCGTCTGACCGGCGCGCCATTTCAGGCAGCGGCGGGCAGGCTGACCAAACTCTTGCTGGTCAGTCTGCCCGTCGACTGGACCACGGCGGAGCCGTCCTGCCGCATCTGCCGCACTGCTTTCAGAGCGTGGGTGGGCATCCAGCGGGACGTCTCGGTCAGCAGCCACTGCCCGATGGTCTCCACGGTGGCGTTGCCGAGCGCGAGGCGCTGGGTGACCAGCTCCAGCAGTTCCGGGTCGCAGGCCCCGGCGGCCTGGAAGATGTCGAGCTGCCCGACCGCTTCGGCTCCGCGGGTGCGGGGGTCCTGGAAGCTCTCGCCGTCGCGGTCGTCGACCTTCCACATCGCTTCCTTCATTGCCCTCAGTCCCGCGTCGCTGCCGGTGCCGAAGACGAGGTATAGGTGCTGCCCGGTGCGGGGCACGAGCCGGAACTGCAACTGGTAGCCGAAGCCGGCCCGGCGCAGCGCGCTGCGGTAGGTACCCAGCCACGCACGCCACCGTTCATCGGGCCGGGCTTCGTCGGCGGCCGGCGTCCAGTACCCGCGGCCGCCGAAGACCGCATCGAGGATGTCCGCGTTCAGTTCCTCGCGGCGGCTGAACCAGTTGGGACCGAAGGTGGTGATGACCTCGCTGGAGCGGTTGCGGGCGATCCGCCGTGTCACCTCCAGCGGCACGTTCACGCTGCCCCAGCTGTCGAAGATGCCGAGGATCGGGTGGCCCCAGGCTCCCAGCTCGGTAAGCACGGGCAGGCTGTCCCGGCCGGCTTCCCCGCGCCGGACCTCCACGCGCACCGGCAGGTCGGACAGCTTCCCGAACCGGTCCGTCAGCTCGGACAGGAGATGTTCGTGGCGGGCCCGGTCCTTCTCAATGAAGACCAGGTGCACCCTGCGAGGACTGAGATGCATCCGGTCGACGGCGGTGTGGTGCAGGAGCCGGTCCAGGATGAACACCGGGGAGCCGGGTTCGCCGCCCTCGTACCGGCCGGGGCCGGCAAACGCGTCCAGCAGCGTCACTCGGGGCCGGGCGTATCCGGTGCGCTGGGAGGTCTGCAGCAGGATCGGCCACCAGGCGTCGAGATACCGCTGGTACAACCGATGCTTCGCTGCCGTAGCTGGCTCCAACGGCCACAGAACACCCATGCCGGCCCCCCCTCGGACAACAGAATGTGGCACAGATTGTCCGCTGAGTACCTGTCAGACGCCAGAGCGCATTCGCGCCCGCCTGGACATGCCGCGCCCGGCCCTTCGACAGTCCCGTGCCGCGCGAGCCCAGCGGAACAGAGCGGCAGCGACGTTCCGGCACAGCAAAACGGTTGGAACGAAGCGAGCCGATCCCTCTGAGACGGCGTGGCGCGAAACGCCTCGCCTGCGCTGACCCACCCCGTCCGTAGGAGAACAGGCGCGCCTCAGCCGGCTCACGTTCCGGTCCGGCCCCCGGACCGTCTCTATCGAAGCTGCCTTTCTGGAAGCCCGTCACCTGACCTCGGCAACACCGAGAACGATGGCCCCGCCGCATGCAGCCCCAGCGTCGGACCGGATCAGCAGCACCTGCGCCAAGTCCGCGGCGTCGGCCACGCCACGGGTGCCGGTCCGCTCGGCGAGCCAGACGTGGAACTCCTCCCAGACCTCCCAGTCCCGGGCGTAGCCGTCCCGGGTCTACTTCGGCCGGATGCGGTTCAGGTGCCCTGTATCCGACTCCAGCGCCTTGAGGACGGCGGCCGCCGCCGGGTTGTACGCCCCGACCGCGCCTTCGGCGGGCACGCCATCGTCGACCAGCTCGGCGTCGACGACCTCGACGTGCTCAAGGTCGGTGGTCATCGGGGGGGCCTTTCGTCTCGGCAGGGGTGAGGAATAGGGCTGGCGTGTTTCTATCGGGGTCTTTGAGAGCAGGTAGGGCAGGTTGTTCGGGAGCCGGGGGTACATCGGCGAGTTTGGGAGCCACCTGGGGGTTGAGCGGATGACATGCCGCTGATGGAGTAATCAAAGGCATGGGCTGTTTGGCCCTTCACGCTTTGCCTGTTGATCACGGTCGTGTCAGGAGATCCGTGTGTACAGGTCGCGTGAGTGGATCTTTGAGCGGATCCGCCGGGACAAGCGTGTGGACCCGTCGGTGTCGGGGCGGATGCTGGCCCAGCGGTACAGGGTGTCGCGGAACACGGTGGCGAAGGCGTTGACCCAGCCGGTGCCGCCGAAGCGGAAGAAGCCGCCGCCCCGGGCGAGTGTGCTGGAGCCGGTGAAGGGCTTCATCGACGCGATGCTGCGGGAGGACCTGGCGGCGCCGCGCAAGCAGAAGCACACGATCAGCCGGGTGATGGAGCGGCTGGCGGCTGAGCACGACTTCGAGCTCGCCTCCTACACGACGGTGCGTGACTACATGGCCAGACGGCGTCCGGAGCTGGTCTTGGAGGCCAGGGAGGGGCGCCGGCATCTGGAGGGTGTTGTTCCGCAGACGAAGCAGCCGGGCGAGGAGGCCGAGGTCGACTTTGCGGACGTCTGGCTGGACCTGGCCGGGCAGCGGCGCAAGTGCGTGCTGTTCACGCTGCGGATGTCGTATTCGGGCAAGGCGGTGCACCGCGTCTATGCGACGGCATCGCAGGAGGCTTTCCTGGAAGGGCACGTCGAGGCGTTCGAGGCGCTGGGCGGCTGCCCGACGGTCCACATTCGCTATGACAATCTCAAGCCAGCGGTCAAGCAGGTGCTGTTTGGCCGTTCGCGCACGGAGACGGCCCGGTGGGCGGCGTTCAGGTCGTGGTACTCGTTCTCGGCGTTCTACTGCACCCCTGGTGAGGAAGGCGCCCACGAGAAGGGCGGGGTCGAGCACGAGGGCGGGCGGTTCCGCCGCAAGCACCTGGTCCCGCCGCCCGAGGTCGAGACGCTGGCCGAGCTGAACGAGCGTCTGGCCGCGATCGATCTGGCCGAGGATGCCCGGCACGTCCATGGCCGTCCGACCTCGATCGGGTTCGACTTCGAAGCCGAGCGCGAGCTGCTGCGGCCCCTGCCTGCGGACGGATACGACTGCGGGATCGACCTGACACCGGTGGTCCAGCGCAACGGTCGCATCACGGTCCGTCAGAGCTACTACTCGGTGCCGGCGAAGTTTATCGGCGCCAAGGTCCGGGTGAAACTGCGGGCCAACGAGCTTCTGGTCTTCGACGGCCGCAAGATCGTCGCTCGGCACCCGCGGCTGACGCGCCGATACACCGCCCACGACATCCTCGACCACTACCTGGAAATCCTGCTGGTGCGCCCCGGCGCGTTCGCCGGGGCTTCGGCCCTCGCACAAGCCAGGGCCGAAGGCACCTTCACCAAGACCCACGAAGCGTTCTGGGCCGCGGCCAAGGCCAAGTGCGGTGACAGGGACGGCACCCGGCTGCTGATCGAAGTGCTGCTACTGCACCGTCAGCTGCCCGCCGAAGCCGTCGTCGCAGGGATGGCCACGGTCGTCAAGGTCGGCTCGGTCAATCCCGACCTGGTGGCCATCGAGGCCCGCAAGGCGATCGAGGACAGCGACCTCGACGAGGCCGACGGCACCGAGGCCGATGCCTGTGACGACCAGGACGGCGACGCGGAGGCCGGCGGCACGGCGGACGAGGGCGCGAAGGTGATCTCCCTGCACGCCCGGCGCCTGCCGCCCGATCCACGCACCCAGCTGCCGGACATGTCCAAGTACGACCGGCTGCTTGCGCCGCCGGCACCGCCGAGGAAACAGCAGAAAGGCACGAGCGCATGAGCCCCACCAAGACGGCCGAGGCCCCTGCGGCCGAGCAGGTCCCGCCCACCAGGATGCCGCTGCCCGGCGATCCCGAGGACGCGGCGATCGACGAAGCTTGCCGGGACCTGCGGCTTCCCGCGTTCCGTGAACGGTTCGTGGAGCTGGCCGCCGACGCCCGGCGCAAGCAGTCGACCTACAAGCAGTTCCTCCTGGACCTGCTGCGGACCGAGGTCGCCGACCGCGACGTCCGCCGTCAGCAAAGGCTCGTCCGCGCGGCGAAATTCCCCCGGCCCAAGCGGCTGGAGGACTTCGACTTCGACAAGAACCCCAACGTCTCCCCGGAAGTCGTCGCCGATCTGAAGTCCACGTCCTGGGTCCGTGAGGGCCGTCCGCTGGTGCTGATCGGTGACTCCGGAACTGGCAAGTCCCACCTACTGATCGGCGTCGGTACCGCGATCGCGGAGGCCGGACTGTCCGTCCGCTACATCACCACCCAGGCCCTGGTGAACGAGCTCGCCGAAGCCGAGGCGGCCAGACGGCTGTCCTCGCTCATGGCCCGCTACACCAAGGTCGACCTGCTCTGCCTGGACGAGTTCGGCTACGCGAACCTGGACAAGAAGGGCGCCAAGCTGCTGTTCCAGATCTTCACCGAACGCGAGGAACGCAAGGCCACCGCGGTCGCCACGAACTCCCCGTTCGCCGAGTGGGACAAGACCTTCGGCGACCGCCGGCTCTGCGCGGCCATCGCCGACCGCATCACGTTCCGCTGCAGCCTGATCCAGACCGGCACCGAGTCCTACCGGCTCCAGGCCACCTGCGACGAACGCTCGATCTGACATCGTGCCGCCCCGGCCGCACACTCGCCGGAAAACGGAGCCGGGCCCTTTCGCACCGTGCCTGTCAGGGACACGGACCGACAGGGCCCGGTGACACACAAGCTATCGCCATCCACCGCCGAATCACGGCGGACACTCCACGCCCCCGAGCGTGACGTCACCCATTAGAGGTGGCTACCGATGCCATGGCTCCCGATCCCGCCGATGCGGTGGCCTGCTCGACTGCCACCACGGCGCAACAATCCGCACCATCCTGGCCCTTCCAGGCCGCCAAGCATTCGAGACCGCGGGAGCCTACCGGGGTGCAGACGAATTCTGGGTCTTCCCTGACTGATCGCGCACCGCTCCACCGGGCCGTGCCCGGCAACGATCGGGCCGCACGACTGCCTCCAGGCACAGCCCCACCGGACTGCGGTCCCAAGCATCACTTCTCCCACTCCCGACAAAGTCGCGTCACTGCAGTCCGGCAAAACCACTACGTGGATGGACTATCCGTGGCCGGGGACGGAACCGCTTCCATCGTGGGCGCTGGAACATGCCCGGTGGAGATGCGTGCTTTTCGCCATGGCAGGAGCAGCGCGCTCGCCATGCACAGCAGGCCGGCGATGAGCAGGGCGCCGCGGACCCCGGCTGCGGCGCCGATGAGGCCACCAATGATCATGAAGGCTGCCTGGCATGTCTTCGAGCCGACAGACCAGGAGGTGCTGACGCGGGACATGAAGGCGTCCGGTGTGGCCGCCATCCGATACGTGGTGAAAGACGGATTGAAAACCCCGGCGGAGAGAAGCAGGCCGAAGTCGGCTGCCACGATGACGAACACGCCGAGGGCACCGGACGGCGTCAGAGGCATGAGGATCGTCCAGAGCGTGCGCGCAACACCGGACAGCAGCAGAATGCGACGCTGTCCGAAGTGCCGGGTGAGCAGCGGGGCCAGACGTGAGCCCAGCACGCCGCCCAGGCACGGCAGCCCCAGAGCAAGTCCGTATTGCCACGGTGCCAGTTCGAGGTCTTCCAGCATGAGGACGGCCATCAGCGGTGAGGCCATCATGATGGATCCGCCGAAGAGCAGGGCGTTGAAGAACAGCGGCCGCAGTCCTGGGTGGCGCAGGAGGTATTGCCAGCCGGCCGCGATGTCGCGGCCCAGGTGAGCGGTGGCGGCGCGGGCCGGTGGCACTGGTTCTGGCTGCCGGATGCGACGGATCCCCAGGGCTGATCCGAGGAAGGACAGTGCGTCGACCACCAGGGTGGCGGCCGCGCCCAGTGCTCCGATCAGGAGCCCGCCGATGGGCGGGCCGGCGCTGACGCTGATCCAGTTGGTTGTCTCGAAGTGGCTGTTGGCACGAAGGCGGTGCTCGGGCAGGACAAGTGCCTTCAGGTGTGCCCCGCTCGCCGCGTCGAAGGCGACAGACGCCGCCGTCTGAAGAACGCCGACGACACACAACTGGGCGAAGGTGAGCTTGTCGAAAGCCATGGCGACCGGAATGCTCGCCAGCAGCACACAGCGTGCCAGGTCGGCGGTGATCATAACCGGCCGCTTGTACTGATGCTCGATACGCGCACCGAGCGGTAGAGCGATCACCGCACTGGCCACCGCGGACAACGCAGCGAGCACAGAAACCTGGAACGCCGAGGAACCCAGCACCAGAAGGGCGATCAGCGGCAACACCCCCATGCCGACGGCGCTGCCCGCTGCGCTGACCGCGTAGGCGCCCCACAGCCGCCGGAAGTCCTGCCCGAGCGTGCTCCGCCGTACCAACCGAACCTCCTGAGGTGCGAAAGCGCTCAGCGTAGTGAATCGGATCACCCTCCACCCCGTAATCAGGCCGCCACCGGACGCACTTCAAAGCTGAGATCAGAAACAGGTACTGGCATCACCCGATAGGGGTGGCTCCCGATCTCATTGACGATCATGAACCTGTGACGGATCCATCCTCGTCACGGACGGAGCAAAGTGGCTCCCAATCCCACCGATGCAGTGGCTCCCGTTCACCCCGCCAAAATCAGCTGGCGTCTCGACGAGCTCGACCTCCCGGGCAAAACGATGGTGTCGTCCGAGCGGTACATCGAGCCCAACGAGGGCCGTTGCTACTGGATCACCGAGCAGCAGATCCACGAGACGTCGCTCGAGCACGCGCCCGCCGCTGACGATGGCGCCGCCGAGGACGTACGGCCGCACCCCGAGCCCGACCCCGACCCGGAGCCGCCGACGCCTCCGTCCGGCGGTGGCGGTCCGCACGGCAGCCGGCCAGTCCTCACTGTGGTCCCCACGTTCCCGGACGGCTCCCGAATCCCGGAGAACAAGCTGCCCTCACACATCCATCGGCCCGTGGCTGTCGCAGTGGGTCGCCGACGGGTGGGTGGAGGAGGCCCCTGACAAGCGCGACCGCGCCGTCGTTTTCGTCCTCACCGCCGCCCAGCACACCCCTGCCCCCGACACCCCCGCCACGAACGAGGAGAACCCCGCATGCCCCGCAAGCCTGTGATCCCGTCGAACGTCTACCGGCCGATGGCACAGCACTACCCCGTGGACCGGTACCAGGCTGGGGCGTGCCAGTACGGCCACGGGCACGGCCAGGCCCCGGTGCAGCAGATCGTCATCAAGCAGGCCGACCCGTGGGTCCGGTACGTGGCGATCGGCTTCGCCGGCGCGGGCATCGGGTTGATGCTGCTCGCGGGCCTGGTCGTCACGCTCGTCGCGGCGGGAGCGTGCGCCATATGCGTCGCGGTCCTGGTCCGCTCGGCCAGGTGGATGTTCGCCAAGCAGTCGGGCCCGAAGTAGGCCACAGAGATTTTACTTGCCCTTGACCTAGGTGTTCTGGTGGCTCGACTGATTGGGCAAGGGACGGGCCCCAGGCCGATGTTGCGGCTCAACTCCTGAATTCCCGTGGTATTGCTGAGCAGTTCAGGCCTCGGATGTCCCTTCATCCGGAGGTTCGTGCGCTCTAAGCTGGAGCCCTCTTCGATCGAACGGACAGGCTGAGCGGGTGCCCCCGGCGCACGCCCCGGGTCACCCTCCAGGCTTGTCCGGGCGTGCGCAACACGAGGAGACGCAATGTCGACGACCAACGCCACCGGCACCGAGCCGGAGCCGCACGAACCGGAAGACTCTGGGGAGAGCGGCGAGGCTGGGGAGGAGACAGAGCGTCACAGCAGGGCCGACCGCTTCAAGCGGTTGGGAAGTGAGGCAGCCACTGTGGTGGCCATGGGATTCGTTGCGGCGATCGGAGACGAAGTCGTCCGGCAGATCCTCGAATGGCTGTCCAGCCGGTTCTGAAACGCAGAACGGCCCGGTAGGCGCCGGGCCGTTGCCACTCTGCGGTGACGTGGATGAAGGGTCGCCGACTCCTTAGGTTGCAGCCGGAGGGGGTCGGTCGACCTTCTTTTTGGCTGCGACGGCCGGACACTACGCACGCGCGGACCTGGCCGATGCTTCCTGTTTCTCTTCCTGACTTCCTGATCTCGGGAGCAATGTTGCTCGTGAGAAACGTTGCTCCCGACACGTTCAGACTAGCAAGTCAGCGAACTCCGCAGTGCGCTGCGGCGGTCCCCACTTCCCCTGTAGCCGGCGTCACCGGCTGCCGGCCGTGGCATGATCCCCGGTCATGGGGAGATTCAGGTGGGGGAAGACAGTTGGTGCGCTGGTCACGGTCGTGACCGTGGCGGCCGTGGGCGGCTGCAGCAGCCCGGACGGCACGAGCACCGCGAAGCCGGCGGCGGTGAAGACGGTGAGCGTGGTGGACGCCACGAGCACGTTCAAGGCCGCGGTGGAGGAGTTCGACGCGACCGGCGGCTGCACCGACGCGGAGCCAGGGACGTGCTGGGAGCAGATGCAAGCGCTCATGGAGCCCGCGCGCACCCTGCGGAAGGCGATGAACGCGGAGAAGTCCGTGGGCCCGGAGTTCTGGACGGATGCGTACGCGCTGATCGACAAGATGGAGAAGGGCATCGCTGTAGGGGAGGACAAGGGGGCCACGGCCGTCGGCACGAACCGGCCCGACGTCTTCGGCTCCGCCCACGAGTTGTCGGACTGGCTCGATCAGAACCCCGTCTCGTAGGGGACCCGCTCGTATAGCTGCTGCCAACGCTCCGTAGCCGGGACCAGGTCACCGATCCAGCCTGGGGCTGATCGCCGCGGGCGACTCAGCCGCGTACCGTGCGGCGGCGCGTATGCCCGCTGTACCAGGGCAGCGCCAGGCCGTCGTTCTCTCGCCGGGGTACCAGGTGCAGATGAAGGTGGAACACCGACTGCGTGGCCTCCCGGCCCCGCGAAGTGATGATGTTCATCGGAGCGTCGCCGGCAGCAAGTTCGGCCGCGCGTCGCATCGTCACGGCCGACACCTCCGGGTCCTCACCGAAGTCGGCCACGTGCTGCTTGGGAATGACCAGCGTGTGCCCCTCCACGACCGGACCGAGCGGAACGATCGCGAGCGCGTCGCCCCACTCCCGTACCACGGTGGCCGGCGCCCGCCCGGAAACGATCTCGCAGAACACACAGCCGGAGTCAGTCACGTCACGATCCTGTTCGAGCTCGATGCTTCCTCAGGAGCGATCCTAAGCACGAACTCGCGCCCACCGCCGTACGGCTTCGGTAACCGACACGCTTACTGGACAGCGAGAACCCGGCGACCCTCGGCCAATCTCCACGAGCCGCCGGTCAGTGCGCAGTTCGCGCCCTGTCCGGGGGCGGTGACGGCTTCCTCGATCAGCACCTCCGCACGGGTGTTGCAGCCGTCGCGGTCGGCGTCAATCCAGTGGCGGAACTTGGTGCGCTCGTAGCCGGTGCGGTCCTCGTCCTGGACGGCGAGTCTGGTGAGGGCGTCGCGGACGGGCAGAGCGATCGTGTCGTCGGCGTGCGCGGCGCCCGGGGTGAGCAGAACGGTGAGCGTGGAGACGACGGCGGCCGCGGTGCCGACGGCGCGGGGGAGACGCACGGGCAGGGTTCCTCTCGAAGATCATCAACAGGTTCGCGGTCTTTGTAGCGGCCACGGTCGCCTCCAGTGCAGGATTCGGCCGTCGGCTCACCCGCCCGGGCGGTAGGTCACATCATCGCCCGGCACCTTCCGGCGAGGGCTCGCAGGCACTGGGGGCAGCAGCGGCACACCCCACTCGGACGGGTGACGGCGGATCGGTTGTGCGCACAGACGGCCACCTGTGGTGGCTTGTGCTTCACGAGATGTCCACGCAGTGACGAGCACAGTGTGAGCTATGCCACGAGTCCGACGATTCTTGAAATGGAAACTTTCAGCCCGCCTGCATCGCCGCAGCCCACACCCCATATTCGAACGCGCGACCCAGCGCCGTAATCACGTTCCGTTTATGAAGAAGATCGCAAAGTCACAATTCTCGGGGGGCGCATGAGTTTCAGGACCGGAAAAACGACAGGGTGGGGCGTGAGAGCCCGACCCAACGGGGCGCTCACGCGGACCAGTTGGCCCGCGTCCGAACCCGCCGGCCTCAATGGAGGGGACCGGTGCTCACCGCCTGGAGGACTGCATGGGCAACGGCGACGTCACCACTGACGTATCGCCCCAGGACGGCGGCCACGGCCAGCCCGTCCAGGCCCCGCCCCCCGATCTGCCCCTCGACTTCGAGGGCTTCTATCTCGGGCACCAGGAGTTCTTCCACGACTTCGCGGAGATCCACCTCGGCAGCCGACGCACCGCCGAACAGGTGGTCCACCAGGTGTTCCTGGAGATCCTCGGAGGCTGGGACGAGCTGCTGCAGCAGGGCGACCTGGAGCAGCAGACACTCGCCGTGCTGCACCGCGGCGTCACCCGCCGCCTCGAAGAGGACGGACGACCGCCAGCCTTCCTCATCAACGGTCCGATAGCAAAGAACCTCGAGGCGGTCCGAAGCCAGCTGGAACTCAACAGCAGTGCCAGCGGCCTGTACGAGGCGATCCTGGAGCTGCCCACCCGCCAGTTCACCGTGATCGTCCTGCGCCACCTGCTCGGCTACCCCACCAGGCGGATCGCCCGCTACATGGGCCTGGACACCCGCACCGTCGACTACCACGGCCGCAAAGGCAAGGAACGCCTCCGCATCCGGCTCGGCCTGCCCGCGGCGCCCGGCAAGAACAAGAAGGCAGGACAATGACCGTCATCGATGAACTTCTGGCCAACGCCCGTATCCCCACCGGTCCGCGTGACGGCTTCGACGTCGGCGCCGCGCTGCGCCGCCTCGCGGCCGACGCGGCCGCCGTCGCGGCCAAGCCGCACCCGGACACCGTCCGCGCTGCCCAGGCCGGCCAGCGGCTGTCCGTGGTGTGCCGCTGGATCCTCAACAAGCCCGACGCCGCCAACCATGTCGACCGCCTCGCCCAGGAATCCGAAACCCCCGAGGACGACGGCCGCCTGGACGTCGACGGCGTCCTCGTCTTCGCCTGCCTCCTCTACCTGACCGACCATCGCGAGAGCGCCCAGTTCTGGTGGCAGCTCGCCGCCGGGGCCGGCCATCGCGCCGCCGCCTACTGCCTGCACCTGCACCACCTCGCCCTCGGCGAGACGAGGGAGGCACGGCACTGGCTGCATGTGGTCACCGACGACGTCCTCGACTCCGAAGCCCCCGACGGCACTTTCCTCGCCACCCTGGAGGCCGTCGCAACGTACGTCCGCAGGACCGGCTTCAGCCTCGCCAGCGCCCCCACCGGAGGGCTCGAGATGGAGGTCGACCGCCTGGCCACCGCGAAGACCGGGTCCTGCATCATCGTCCAGCGCCCCGACCGGCGCCTCGCCGACCGGCTCCACGAGGTCACCCGCCGCTGACGGCCCCGGCGCTGAGGGACTCCCCCAAGGCACCCGCCAACTCGGTTTGTGAAACGGCGGAGCCGGACGTACATTCCACCGCCCCGGACCGAAAGGAGTTCTATGGGCAGCCGTGCCAGGGACGCTTGTATCGCGCGGCCGGCCTTCCCGTGGTGGGGCGGTGCAGGACGAACCACCATGGCTCTGATCTCAGTTCGGAGCGCCGGGTCACGAGCCGTCGTACCCGTTGCACCACGTATGTGCCGAAGGTCACAAGGCACCGGGCTGTGGGGGCGAAGCGCGACCTGAAAGGACGTGAAAGGACGGGAAAAGACGTGGCGATACGAAGCGGTACGAAAACGACGATGACCGTTGTGTCCGCACGGGACCTCAACAGGTGTTGGCCTGCCCTGACAGTCGGTCAGCCTCACTACACTCATCCAAAGCGAAAGGAGCCCATCCCCGACGCGGTTTCCAAGGCCAACCGTCGGGAGGGGCTCCCTGCGCGACACCAACCCACGTATCTCTCGTAAGAAGGGTGCCAAGTGCAGCGTAGCAAGATGAAGACTTCACTTTCCCGTATGGCCAGCTACCTGCGGGAATGGCCGCGAAAGTACGGCCGGACGGTTCACCGGCAGGTAATCCAAGGGGCGTCGTACAGCCTCGGCAGCGGCGCCGTCAGCCTGGTGATCATCTGGTTCCAGAATCGCCACTGACTGCGAACAGATCGATGATGGCCCCCGTCCCGGCGGGGGCCATCGCCTTGTTCCAGTGGGGAGCGCAGCCGGTTCGAGCACAACTCGATCCCCTTCTTCATCGCCAACAGGAAGCCGGCGGCAGTCCCTGGGCAAGTCCACAGAGCCTGGCGTGGTGAGCGGCTCGTGTCGGCGTCGTGGTCGAAGCCGTGCAACAGCGGCTCCAGCTCCTGGGCGGCACCGCACAGCCGCGCAGAACCAGGAACACGGTTGCGCGGCCGCGTCAGGTGACCGGTCGGTCCCAGTCAGGGTACGTCGCGGGTGAGGACTGGCTGCGCCACTTTCACCGGGAGTCATTTCGAGGTGACGTTGCCGCACCGCAGCTCCCAGCGTACGACCGGCCGCCGGCCTCGGACGTCACCATCGTGCGCCGCGACGGAACCCACGAGACCCGGCCGGCCCTGGCCCCGCGGCTGTCGCGGGGCTCGTAGGACCCCGCCTGAGTCAGGCCCCGGCGGTCGGAGGAGAACTGCGGCAGCTGCGACGGGGAGTTCAAGGAGGGGCAGAGGAAGCAGAGCCTGAACGGCCGTCTCCGGCCATCTGCCCGGCGAGTGCGGGCCGGCGGCGCGAAGGCTGGCCAGGACTGCACCAACCCGGGGGAGCTGGGCGGCGAAGCGGTCCAGCGGGAGCACGACCACGACAGATCATGCCGATCGTGAAGGAACGCAAGGCGGCTGCGAAAGCCAAGAAGGCACGGCGGGAAGAGGATCGCCGGACGGGCCGGGGAGCCGCGAGCCTGGTGCCTGCCTACAAGCTGATGAAGATCTCCTGCCTGGTATGCCACGCCAAGCCGGGTGCCGAGTGCGCGCTGCCCGCCGGATCCCACCAGGCGAGGCGGGACATCCTCTCCCGCCACCTCAGTGGCGGCGGCCGCCAACGCCGGTAGAAATTCGCCGTCAGGCTGCCGGCGGTTGACCGGAGGGCGCGGCCTGGTCGGCGGGCTGGTCCAGCTGCTGCTGACGGCGACGCTGTTCATTGCGCAGGTCCTCGACGCGCTGGGTGAACAGCTTGAGGGCCTCCTGTTGCTGGTCGGTGCCGAACTCGCTGTAGGGGCCGACACCGAGTGCGACGGCATTGGCCTCTTCCTCGATGGCGTCGGCGGTCTGCTGGAGGAAGTAACTCCGCTCGCGGTACTTGTAGTAGCCGGTGAAGGCCGCGGCCAGGGTAATGGCGAAGCTGATCCCGGTAAGGGCGATGCTCTGCCAGGTCAGCTCCTTGCCTGTTTCCAGGGCAGCGATGGTTGTGGTGGCGGCTGATCCGATCATGATGAGGGACTGCAGGCTGTTGTGGACGCGGCGGTATTTCCGGCTGTCGGCCTGGTACTGCTCGATGATGCCGGCAGTGTCCTCCCGGTACAGCAGACGCCGCTCGGACAGCGGCGGGTGTTCGTGCGCGCTGAGCCGGCGCAACGATTCCCGGCTCTCCTCAAGATCCGCTTTGAGTTCCCCCCGACTCTTGAGCGCTCCATCGGTGATGAACACGATGGTGGCGACGCACAGCGCTGCCACGGTGCCGCAGATGATGTCGCCCTTGATAAACCGTGAAGACTCCCAGGTCAGGACGGTTCCGCAGACACCAGTCAGGAGCACGGTGATTCCGACCGTCACAGCGATGCGCACAGCCCGGTCGATGCCCAGACGCCGGGTGAGCTGAGCCTCCGCGGTCCTTACCTCGTTACGGGTATCGAAGAGCAAGCGCCGGCTTGCTCTGTCCAGGCGGCTGCGGGCATCGTCGTCCATACTGCGCTCCACTGCGCGGCATCCTCCCCAGTCAGCGGGCGAACGCTTCGTCGGGAACGGAGCCTCCCGCATCCGCGCCGCCACGAACTCCCCCTCGCCCGAAGTCAGTTCACGATCCCCGCTGACCTTGCCATGAGGGCTCCGGCGCTGTCAGCGAATCCGGCCTTGCGCGCATCGGTCAGGCATGGCCAACACCTCAATTTCACGGGTAATTTCAAGGCTAAGGCTATTGCAAATCTGAGGGTAAAGACTGGTAGTGTTCAGGGTGGAGGTGAAGCATGCCGACCGAGGAAGAGCTGTTCGCGGCAGTGGACGCGCTGCTGGAAGGTGAGCCCGACCTGCCGTCGCCTGCCGAGCGGGCCCGGCTGCGTGAGGCCGCCGGCATCCCGCAATCCCGACTCGCCCAAGCCCTGCAGACGACGACGCAGACGGTGAAGAACTGGGAGAACGGCCGCTCCGAGCCCCGACCGCCGCGCCGACAGGCATACCTGCGGCTGCTGGAGGGCTGGGCAGCGAAGTACCCGGCCGAGCCCGACGCCCAGGACGAGGCGGTGCTCGAGACGTTCACCGGTCCGACCGAGCCGCTCGCCCCTACGCCTGTGGTGCTCCCGGTTCCCATGACCGCACCGAAGCCTGAGCCCGCGCAGCGTGCGTCGTCCCGGCGCCCGGTGCGCAAGGCCGCCCCGGCGAAGCGGCCAACCACGGACCCGCAGTTCCCCCACGGACCGCTCGCGGTACTGGACGGCGACGGCAGCGCGTACTGCGTGGGCGGGCTGGTCCTGGAGTGCCCAGCGAAGACGATCCCGCAGCTGGTCGACTGGACGCTGGCCGAGTCCGGGATCGGCGCCCCCCGGTTGCACCGGCACGGGCAGGATGCCGACCCGCTCATCGTGCTCACCGCATCGGCGGCCGAGAAGTTCGGCCTCCCCGCCCGCCTGGAGGACCGGCGCGGCCTGCGACTGTCGGAGGACCATCCGGTCGTCAAGCAGATCTCGAAGGCCAAGTGGGAACTCACCCAGCGCGGTTTCGGCCCCTGGGCGCGGATCTACCGCAAGGCCAAGGGCTCGCAGCGTCAGTGCGTGCAGCTGGCGATCCTGCCGTGGGACGCGCTCGACAACCGCTTCTGGGGCGACGCCGCCGACCTCGCGCCGGCGGACCTCGCCCGCGTCCTGAGCGTCTACGCCCAGCGCGTCATCACACCGCGCGGCTCCACGGCCGTCAACGGGCTGGAGCTCATGACGAGCCTGCGGCCGCCGACCCGCGCGGTGAAGGACGAGACCACCGGCGAGTACAAGCCCGGCCACAACCCCGGCTCCCTCGGCACCGACCCGATCGACCCGGCGCCGCCGGAGGCCCCGCCCGAGCACCCGGTCGCCCAGGGCTGGACCGAAGGGTTCATCGACGAGGAGGCGTACCAGTGGGTCCGCGACCCGAAGCTGCTCTCCGATGAGGAGTGCCTGCTGCCCTGGGCGGTGGGCCTCGACCTGAACACCGCGTTCCTCGCCGCCGCGGCCCGCCTGCCCGTGGGCCTGAGCGGGCCGGAGGAGGTCCACCGGCCAGTGTTCGACAAGAAGATCCCTGGCACCTGGCTGGTCGACCTCTCCCACATCGACCTGGACCCGCGCCTGCCCAGCCCGTTCACGCCGACCGGCCAGCGCCCAGAAGGCCCGGCCTGGTACGCCACGCCGACCGTTGCGTACGCCGTCGAGCTCGGCTACGACGTCGCTCCGATCAAGGCGTTCATCCGGCGCGAGACCGGCGCGTTCCTGGACCCGTGGCACGACCGACTCAAGGACGCCTACGTCACCACCCTCGCCGACATCGGCATTACCGCCGACCTCGGCGAGCCCGGCTTCCTCGCGGCCATGGCCCGCCACCAGCTGCTGAAGGGTGCCAACCCCGCAGATCTAGACGCCGTCCGGCACCTGGCCGCCGCCCGGGTCCAGCTGACCGGCCCGGACGAGCTGCGCGCCGCGATCCGCGAGTCCCAGCCCCGCGCAATGGGTCTGCTCCTCGCCGACCCCGCCGACCTTCACACCCTGGCCAGCATGGACAACGACGCCCTTGCGCGTACGCTCGCCCGGCACCAGATGGTCGAGATGGTCCTCAAGGCCATCAAGGCGACCGTCAAGGGCGGCGTCGGCAAGCTCCGCGAGCGCCCCCAGGGCCGCCACTACAAGGACGGCGAGCGCTGGCCCGCCCTGAACCGCCCGGCCTGGCGCCCGGACATCCGCGCCGCGGTCATCTCCAAGGCCCGGGTCAACATGCACCGCAAGATTGCCAACATGGCCCGGGCGACCGGCCTCTACCCGATCGGAGTCCTCTCGGACTGCGTCGTCTACCCGTCGGCGAGCCCCAGTCCGCTCGACCTGCTTCCGCGCGGCGCCGACGGCACCACCATCCCCGGCGTCTTCCGCCCCGGCCCGACCCCGGGCCTGGTCAAGCTGGAAGGCACGCAGGAGATGTCCTGGGCCGTGGACCTGCTGGAACAGGGCTACAACCCCGCCCGCCACATCAAGGGCGACGACCACGACGCTGTCCTGGACGAAGGAGAGTAAGCGGTGACGGACATTCACGAGGCCCTGCAGCGCGCCGACCAAGAGGTCTTCACACGCGAGCCACCCAAGTCGGTCCAGGCCCGCATCAACTTCCTGCTCAAACAGCTCAAGACAACCAAGGCTGTCGCCCAGGAACTTGGGGTGACCCAACGGTCGGTGGAGCGCTACCGCAAGGGCGAGCGGAAGAAGCCACCGAAGGAGATCGCGGACCGCATCGACGCCGCCGTCCGTTCCCGCTGGCAGCCCCAGATCCGCAAGCGCCGCCAGCGCCAAGCCGCAACCGCGACCGGCATCACTGTGGAGACCCGCGCCCGGTTCGGCTACACCGCACCGATCGGCACCACCGACGACGGCCGGATGCGCCGGCTGACCGTGCACCTGCCCCCCGAGTACGCGCAGCGCCTCTTCGACGCCCGCGAGCAGGGCGCCAGCGACCAGCAGATGCGCGGAATCGTTGCCGAGGGCTTGCAGGAGATCTATTTCAAGGACGACGGACGCCGCGCCCAGGGCCTGGAAGTCGAATTCACCGACATCGACTATTTCGACGTCTCATTCTGAAAAGAGGAAGGCGCGACTTCCTCGACTGGGAGGAGGAGCTGGGATGGCGCTGACCGACCACGCCGAAGCGGCGTCGGCCGACGAGGACCCCGGCTTCCGCAACATCGGCTGCCAGATCGTGTGCAGCCCCGAGGTCGCTGACGAGATCGCCCAGCGGCTGCGCGAGGCCGTCGGCGAGATCCTCAACGACTACACCGACGACGACGTCTTCGACTACGGCGTCGACTGACGCCCACCAGCACGGGAAGGGATCACCGCATGTCCGTCCCCACCACCCCGCACCGCGCGTACGGTGGCGATACGACCCAGGAGGTGCCGATGAGCGCGCAGCCCGAGGAAGCCCCCGCCCCGCCGGCCCCGGCCGCCGCCGCCCAGCTGCTTGCCCAGCTGCGCGACGACCGCCGCGCCGACACCTGGGTGCCGGCCTTCGAGCGGGACTGGGCCAAGGCCCTGGAGGACTCCCGCCACACCTACAGCCTCACCCCCCTGCACGACGTCGTCCGAACCTGGCAGGTACGCCTCGCCGCGGCCCCGGCCGTCGACGCGTACATTGACTCCGGCCGTGACGAGACCGGCTTCGTAGACCTGGCCGACGTCCTCGGTGCCCGCCGGTGACCGATCAGCCGTGGGCGGTGCGCCTGTCCCCGCAGGCTGCGAAGACGCTCACCGAGCTCCCGGAGCACGCGAAGGGGATGGTCCGCGACGTCCTGGACATCGCGGTGCGCTCCCCGTGGGGCTGGCCCCAATGGAACGCCGGCGACCCGGAAGGCGAGGATGTCCGCGCCGCGTCCGTCGGACAGCTGTCCGTCGTCTACGTGATCAACCGCCTCACCCGGCGCCTGTCCGTCCTGGACATTTTCTGGATCGGGTAGCCACCCGTGCAGAACGCTCCGACCCCGGCATTGCAGCTGCCGGGATCGGAGCGTTCTGCATGCTAGCCGCGCCCCGATCGCTGCGGTAACCGGGCGGCGCTTCGGAGCCATGGTCGCAGCTGCGCGGCGTGGCAGTGTCCGGGCATCAACCGGGTTCGGCGGCCATGGAGTTGAAGGTCTCCCGCATGAGCAGGTCGGTGGCGCCGGGCTGTTCGACCAGGCTGTCGAAGAGGTCAGCGAGCAGCCAGAGCACGAAGTTGTGTACCAGGGCTTCCTTCGGTGGGATCGTCCCGAACTGGTCGCGCCAGGCCACGGTGTCCATGCCCATGGCCGCGGCCATGAGGACGCCGGTGACCATCGGTACCTGGGCGGGGTCGGCCAGTTCGAAGCCGGGCAGCTTGCGGATCACGGCCGGGATCAGATCACTGAGTGGATCGAGGCGGTCCTCCTCTCCGCAGTCCTGCTGGCCGATGATGTGCGCGGTCAGCACGCCCACCAGGAAGACCGAGCCCCGGGACACTTCGTCCCGGCCGTGGGTGTCCATCGCGGCCTGGACACGCTGCTGCGCCTGTCGACGTTCCTTCTCTGACGTGCGCTTCTCTAAGATCCGGTACGAGTCCCATGCCGCGTGGACTGCCTCGTCCACGACTACACCGTCACTGGTCATACGCTGACCGTAGTGAGTCGGCGGACTGCGGCGGCAGTCCTCGCACGAACCGCTGGCCCGGATCCGGTGCGGCCCGCCATGTTTGGGCGTTTCCAGTGCCGCAGGTTCAGTGGGAGCAGTGCGTGCACACGGTGCCGGCGAACGCATGGTCCGCTGCAGTGACGTCGCGGCCGGTGAGATGGGCGGCCGCGTCCAGCGAGGCGGACAAGGGCCGACGCGTGGCAGTGCTGAACTGGTAGGGCGTGTCCGTGGCGATGTACTTGTCAGCCGAGGCGGCAGAGCTCCCAGGATCCTTTCGGTAAAGGCTGGTTGCTCGCGTCTCCCGACGCCACCGCTCTACCGCATCACCCCACCGCGCTTCAGCATCCGGCGCGTTCATACGGAGGGCCTCTGCGATCGTCTCCCAGCTGGCCCCACGGACCCGCTCGGCGATCACAGCTTGCCTCAACACCGAATCGAGCGGGTGGAGGGTTTTCGCTCGACGTGCATAGTCGCCGGCCTGCGCCAGGTCCTCGCCTACCGTCTGCGCGTACTGGCCGAGGGCGGTCGCGGCGGATTCGATCGCGGACACCAGCTCGATCCTGGCGATGTCGGATTCGGTGAAGCTGTCGGCTGGCAACTCACGCGGGTCCACTCGGATCGTAACCGTCTCACTACTCATGGTGAGGATCGTAGGGGCGTGCTTGAGCACGCCCAGCCACCTGTCACCCGTGAGGCTCACAGGCTATATCGCCTTGGGCCTCTAGTCCGCCGACCCGTCTGCCTGGAGGGTTACCGCGCTGGCGGACTGCCTCTCGCGACGCTTGGCGCGGGTGCCGTTTCCGGTCCTGTCCTGGGCCTCCCAGTCGGGTTCCGGCCCGGGATCCTTCGCTGGAACCTTCGTCACCTGCAGACTAGCCGCCTTTCCTCGGGTGTGCTGACTGGTGTCGCAGGTCAACAGCCGCACAGGGCGCCCCGCGAGCGACTGGATCGCCACCGCCCGGTCAATGATCTCGTCATCGGCGAGGGGCAGCCGCACGTGCCCGGGCGGGTCCAGGACGATCTCCAGGCTGATCTGGCCGCGGACTTCGTCCTGGGTGAGGCGGGGCCGACGCAGAATCCCGGACAGGGATCCGTTCAGCGTGCCGTCCAGAAGTCCCAGTGTGTGGCCCGCTCGCCACCGCGGCTGGTGCTTGCCCGCCTCCTTCAAGCCGTCCAGCTCGTCCACCACGGCGATCGGGAACAGCAACCGGATGTGCTCGCCGGTCGGCAGACCCAGCACCTGGTGCAGGTCGACGTCTTCCAGCTTGTCGGGGTTCTGGATGTAGAAGCTGGAGTCGGCGACCACGAACCACTCCGGTCCGTCCCAGCGGGTCATCAGCGACCGCAGCAGGCCTATCGCCGCTTCGAGGGTCTCGACGCGCTCAGCCAGTTCCTGGTCCACCAGCAGGTTCACAAGACGCTGCTGCTCCGAGCCCGCTAGGTGCCCGACGCCGTCCAGGAGCGTGTCGTGGCGCTTCGTCAGGATCAGGGCGGCGAGGTCTTCGGCGCTGACCTGGTTCCGCAGCTGCTGGGCTGAGCGCAGGGCCCACTCCAGATAGCTGAGCAGCCGGTGGTAGGCGCTGGAATGACCGACGCCGCGTTCGTTGGATGCTGCTGTGTGTACGGTCCGCAGCGCATCGAGGAGGTTCTGCCGGTCGGTTCCCGGGCGGGGCGTGATGAGCATGAGTGGATCCTGCCAGGGGCGGGCCACACAGGACCGCTGGTTTCCAGCAGCGGGTGGCTGGCGCCCGCTCCGCCCGCGCCCCGGTGTCCTCTGACATCGAAGTTGGATTGTTTGTCAACGAAGTTGGACTGGTTACTGAGCTTGAACTCGTGATGTCGCCTTCCGGGGGTAAAAGTTGAGGTCGGGTGGGTAAGGCGGCAGGTAGTAGATGGTCCGCCAGTCACGGTTCGCGGCGAACTCTCGCTCCCACTGTGCGCATTGCCGGCGATCGACGGTCAGCCCGTTACGACGTCACAAGTTCAAGATCAGTAGGCGGGCCGCCGGATGGTGGCGACCCGCCCCTCTTCTCTGCCAGGACACGCTCAGTGGGTTACCAGCCGAAGGTGTATCCGTCGCCGTTGCACGAGCTGCAGACGCCGTCGCCTCCGCACTTGTCGCAGTCTCGCGGGAAGGGGAAGCCGTCGACCTTGCCGGTGCCCTTGCACTTTCGGCACTCGCCCTTCTTGTCGGGGCATGACTTGCATCGGGCCATGAGAGTTCTCCTTTTCATCTTGAATGTGACAGCCGTAGCCGCCGCGGGTTGTGCACTTGTCGTCGCCCGGGTCCAGCCGTGCAACGGAGAGGACCTACAGCGGTTCGTCTGCCGGCTCGAAGTAGGGAAGGGAGGGGCTGGCTACAACAGTGCTCCCTCCCCAGAGGACGCGATGCGTCTCGGTTCCTCCTGAGGGGCAACAGGTGGGATCGGTGTCCTTGAAGACCGGTCGGGTGAGTGTGGCTTCCGTACCGTTCTGCGACACGAGGCGGAGCTGCCCGGATCCGGACGCCTGGCCCACGTACCTGTTGCCGTAGAAGAAGAACACGCTGACACAGTTGCCGTTGGCGCTACCGACGCATGAGGCTTGAACGGCGCGTAGCGGGCCGGTCATGCGGTTGATCTCCTCTGCGGTGGCAGTGGTGCTGTAGTTGTGCCGCTGGATGAGCCGCAGGGCTGCGGCGCCGTCGACGGCGGTGGTCGGCTGTTGGGCGGTGGCCGGGCAGCCGGTGAACTCGAGCAGCCGGGCGGGGGGTTTCAAGCCGCCGAGTCGGCTGCAGTCACGGACCCAGTCCGGGTCGTGGTCGTCCTCCATGACCGGCACAAGGTGGGTGGCCAGTTTGAGTCGGCCGGCCGTGCGGGTGAAGACCGTGATGATCACGGAGTCCGTGGCGGGAGTGTCGCCCCAGATGACGGCTGACCAGCCGGAGTAGCACCGGCTGTCTCCGAGGTGGACTTCGGAAGGGGCCTGCAGGGAGCGGGTGACCGCCGTCTTCAGTTCCGCGCGGGTGGGGCACGGGTTCGTGTCGGCGGGTTTGACGGGTTGTGTGCCCCGGATGCGTTCAATCTGCTTGATCACCGTCGCCATGACGGTGGGGTGGGTCTTGATGTTGACGTGGTTGCAGCCGCTCAGGAGCACCTTCCAGCCGCTTGAGCGGCAGGTGAGGACGTGCGGCTTGCCGGTCCGGTTCGTGTAGGCGGTAGCGGAGTCGAGGGTGACGGCGAGGTCCCCGAGTTCCGCTTCGGGCGGAGAGTCGACTTCGAAGGGCCCTTCAGGGAGGAAGAACCTGATGCTGCCGGCGATCGCGAGGACGGGAAGTTCCTTGGGCCAGGGTGGCAGTTTCCTGATCTCGTCCGACCCGTACCTCAGCGCACGGCCCTGGGGAGATTTGAGCGCGGTGAGTACCGAGCAGATGTCGTCTTCGTGTGTGAGGTCGTATCCCGCACAGAAGCTGAGGACGGCTTCGAGCGTCATGAGTGCGGGGTGGCGGGAGATGCTGAGCAGGTCCGTGGCCGTTTGGAGGACGGTGATGAGTTTGGAGCCGACCGTCGGCGTGCCGATGGTGATGACCTCGGCGATGTTCTGCCACGTCTTGCTGTTGGGCCGGCCGTCGGAGCGTGAGGCTGCGTACTGGGTGGCGAGGCCGCCCATGGAGTGGCCGACGACGACGACCTTGTGTCCGGTGGTGCGGGCCAGGCAGTTGATGGCGTTGGCGAGCCCCGGGCCGATGCGGTTGTCGGTCACCCATTCCGGCTGGGCCGCGGAGTAGTCGTAAGTCCACGCCGTGACGCGGGGCAGTTTGGCGACTCTCACGGGAAAGGATCCCTTGCCCGGCCGGTACGTCTCACCTGCCTTCTGTGCCTTGTCAGCCAGGTACACCCCCTCCGGTTCGTTCCAGGTGTCGGCTCCGGAGGCGATGCCGTGGACGAAGAGGACCGGCGTGCTGTTCGCCACCGGCCCACGTGGTTCGACCTCCACGGCCTTGCCGCCCGCGGAACAGGGGCCAGGGGCCGCGGCCGCGGTCGCGGGCAGCACCGTACCGAGGCCGAGGAGGGTCAGCAGGGTGACGCACAGGGCGAGGATGCGCGCCTGGATCGAATGTCCTGTCACTTGACGACCTCCACCACTGTGATGCGCCATCCGGTGCTCCGCTTGGCGAACCCGATGAGGATGTGCTGTGCGGGTTTCCCAGGTTTCGTCAGGGTGGCCTGTGCGTTGGCGTAGCCGTTGTCCTCGTGCCAGCTGTTCTTTCTCAGGTCGATGCGGGTGCCTTCGGGGAGAAGGCGGCCAGTGGCCAGGGCCTGATCCAGTTCGGGGGTGAGTGCCGCCCGCTGGGTGGCGGCATCGCTCGAGGCCAGGTCCTGGGCGATGTCAGCTGCTTGGGCGGGCAGGGGTCCACCCGGCTTGTACGGCAGCGCGGGGGCGCCTGGAGGCTTGCCGCTGTCCGGTGGACGTGGTGGCTGGTCGTCGCGGAGGGCCAGGTAGCCGATTCCAAAGGCGGCCACCAGGGCCAGACCGAGGATCACGAGTGTTTTTCGCATGGCTTCATGCCTCCGTGGAGAGTCAGGTGTACGAGGGACACATCGGCGGGAAGCGGAGTGTCTCGGTGGGGTGCGCTGTGGTCAGTACCGGTTGACCGGGCCCCAGCCGCTGGCATGTGAGGTGAGGCGGGTCTTGATGTAGTACGTCGGGCTCAGCCCGCCTCCGTTGGGGCGGCCTCCCAGGCCATCAGGAAGGTGCCGTGTGCTCATGGCGGGGCTGTAGGCCCGGAAGATCTCGCCGGCCCCCGTCAGGCAGTTGTTCGTGAGGAGGTCGTAGCTCGTGCGGGCCAGGGCTCGGTAGGTGCGCTGCGCGTGTGCGATGCTGCCGCTCGCCGTTGTCTGGCATCGGTAGAACTCGTACCTCGAGGGTGCGAAAATGCTGCTCTTTGCAGTCAGGTCTCGCCAGGTGCCCCCGGCGATGCGAGTGCCCATGGCGAGGGGCTGCTTCATGGTCGGCCCTTGCAAGGTTCCCCAGATGTAGTGGTCGGCGCGGGCGGTGTCCTTGACGGCCCAGCCGGCGTGTCCGGCCCCGCCCGCGCTGTCGGTGTCCAGGAAGAAGCACACCTGTCCTCGCCCGGCGGCGTGGGCTTGCGGGGTTGCCAGGGTGGTGGGGAGCAGGGCGAGTGAGAGGGATACCAGGGCTGCGCCGAGGCGGGATGCAGATGTCCTCGCGGGCCTTACGGGCATGCGTGCAGGCATGAGCGACCTTTCGGTGGTGGGATGACCGCGGTACGGGGCGTCGCTGCGCGTTCAAGCGCTGCGGCCTGCGGTCTGTCACCACCGTAGGACGCCTTGTGGGTGTGTCTGCGCAGGTTGGCGTGGTGAGCTCTGGCGTGAGCACAGGTGACCAAGATCGTTAAGGTGGGAGCAGGGCGTCGGATTCATCCGCCCTGCCCCACAGCCCGGATCAGTCGAGCAGGCCCATCCGGCATGCCCTGACCACCAGTTGAGTGCGGGTGCTCACCTCGAACTCGCGGCAGAGGTCCTTGATGCGGCGTCGCGCGGTCGACGGCGATAGGCCGAGGCGCCGCGCGATGGCCTCGTCCTTTACCTCGTCGGCGAGCAGTGCGATGAGCTCGCGATGCTTCTGCATCAGGTCGCGGGGGGTCTGGTGATCAGGAGCGGCAAGCGGCGCGGCTCCGCGCCAGTGACGGATGAAGAGATCGGCAGCGGCCGCGACCGCCCCCGGTGTTCGGACGACCATGATCCCTGCCTGGTTGTCGGCGGGGTCCAGAGCGGTAGCGACGTACTCGTCGTCGACGATGAACACCCAGACGGCGAGAGTGGGCACGGTGCGGATCTCGACACCGGCTGCTGCCATTGTGTGGGCGCCGTCCACCAGGCTGGGCAGGATGTCGATGCTCTCCAGGAGTAGGAGCTGCACGTGTGTGCCCCGCCGGGCGGTGAAGGCCGCGAGCTCGCTGATCGCTGTGTAGTCGGAGGTCTCCCCCACTCCCGGGGCGGCGCCAGCGGCGGCCATGCACTGTACCGACGTCGACGCCGTGGCCGCGATTCGCTCCAGAAACGACCAGGCCGCGGCGGCTCCACGGTGCACCTCCGCCTCGGCAGGGGAGGAGACCCTCTCCGCGCCGATCTCGGCGGCCAGCTCATCGACCGCCGCACGGCCCAGCTCGAGCTCCTTCTGCTGACGCGCCAGACGCAGTTCGGCGCGTTCCAACAAGGGATGACAGGCCAGGACCGGATGGACGGCACGCAGTTCTCCCTCTGCGGTCCCGGCGAGCAAGCCCAGCGACAAGAGCCGCTCTGCGACAAGGCAAGCCTCCTGCGCGGAGAGGCCCACCGAGTCACCGACACACTCGGCGGTCGACGTCGGCCGCGTCAGAAAGCGGCGGTAGAACTCCGACTCAACAGCTCCCAGGCCCAACCCCGCCAACATGGTCTTCCCTTTTTCCTCGGTCGCCGGACGAGCCGGCGGCCGCACCACGTGGCGGCTTGCACGGCCTGTTCCGGCATTGGTGTGAAGCTCACCGATTCTGCCCGATCTCTGCGGTACTGAAGTCACAGAAATCAGCCATGTGACGCGGCATCACACGCATGGTTCGGGACGCCTGAAGCCGAAACCCTTTTCGGCGTTGAACCACTTCACGGTTCCCTGTGCCATGACCTTCTCCTTCTAGGCCCCATCCGGAGATGCCGGAAAACAAATAATGCGCCTGAAGGAGAAACATTCCCGTCAGGCGCACATAGGTTCATGGGTACCACAACTCCCGCGAAGCTCTTGACCGGCGAGCACGACCAGGGCCAGGACGACGTCGCCGAACCCGCGCGGCCGCCGCTCAGCGCGGAGCAGGCCCGGGAGGTCACCGACGGGCTGCGCGAGGCGATGGACGACGTCCGGCGTTCCGTGGCGGTGCTCGCCGCTCGAGTCCGCGACGCGCATGCCGCCCGAGTCTGGCTCCCGCTCGGTCACAACAGCTGGGCGTCGTACTGCGAGGCGGAATTCGGCATCTCCCGCGCGCAGGCGTACCGGCTCCTGGACGTCGCCTGCGCCCTGGCCGCGATCCACGGCGCCGTCGCCGCCGGCACCGAGACGTCTCGCACACGAGACACCGGCCCGGCCGCCGCCGCCGCGCTCGACTAAACGGCCTATTCCCAGCGCGTGCGGCGCAGAGGCGAAAAAAAAAAAGAAAAATAGAACAAAAAAAAAAAATAAATTAAAATAAAATAAAGCACAACCAGATCAAAACGAATAATAACCAGAGACCCCCATACTCAACAACAGCCCCCCCCACCCACCCCACCCCACAACAACCACCTACTCCCCCACCCCCCCCCCCCCCCCCCCCCCCCCCCCCCCCCCCCCCCACCCCCCCCCCCCCCCACCCCCCCCCCCCCCCCCCCCCCCCCCCCCCACCCCCCCCCACCCCCCCCACCCCCCCCCCCCCCCCCACCCCCCACCCCCCCCACACCCCCACCCCCCCCACCACCCCCCACCCCCCCCCCCCACCCCCCCCCCCCACCAACCCCCCCCAACCCCCACCCCCACACCCCCCCCACCCCCCCCCCCACCCCCCCACCACCCCCACCCCCCACCACCCACCCCCCCCAACCCCCACCACCCCCACACCCCCCACCCCCCCCACCACCCCCCCCACCCACCCACCCCCCCCCCCCCCCCCCCCCCCACCCCCCACCCCCCCCCCACCCACCCCCCCCACCCACCCCCCCCCCCCACACCCCCCCCCCACCCCCCCCACCCCCCCCCCACACCCCCCACCACACACCCCCACCACCCCAACATCTCACTCAACCCCACCCCCCCACACACCACCACACACACACCCACACACCAACACACACCCACACACCCCACTCCCCCACACACACCCACCACCCCTCACACCACCCCACACACCCCCCACACACACCCCCCACCCCACACACCCACACACACGCACCACACACCACTCACACCCCACAACCCCACCGCCACACACACTCCCAACACCCCCACACACACACACACCCACACACCCCACACACACACCTACCCATCACAACCCCCACACACACCCACACCACACCCCCCACACACCCCCACCACACCACCCCACACCACACACCCACACACACCACCCCCAACACACCACACACACAACACCACACACCACCAACAACCCCCCCCCCACACCACACCCCCACACCCCCCAACACCACCCACACCCCACACACACACACCCCACCACCCACCCCACCCACACCCACCACAACACCACACCACCTCCCAACCCCAACCACCCCCACCACCCCACACCCACTACACCCCCCACCCCCACCACCCACCAACACCCACACCAAACCACCCACCACACACCCTCCGCCCACCCCAACAAACCCACACATCCCAACCACCCACCCACCCACCCAACAACCCCCACAACACTCACACAACACACACACACACCCAAACCCACACCACCCTCCACCCCCTCACACAAACCCACCAACACAACCCCACACCCTCCAACACACCCACAACACACCCCACACACACCCCCACCCCACACCACACACTCCACCCACCCCCTCACCCCCACCCCCACACCCTCCACACACTCACACCCACACACACCCACTCACCACCACAAACCCCACACACACACACACACCAACACACCACACACACACACCCCTCACACCCCCCACACACCCCACCCCACCCCCCACCCCCCACCACACCCCACACTCCCCACACCCCCCACCCCACCCCACACACTCCCCCACACCCCACTCACCACACACCCTCCCACACCCCCCACACACACAACCCCCCACACACACCCCCATCACCCCACCCACCCCACCCCACACTCACACTCCTCACACCCCACACACCCACACACCCACCCCACACACACACACCCCCACACTCACACACCACACCACAACCACCCCACACCCCACCCCACACCCCCAACACAACACCCACAAACACCACACCACACACACCACCCCCACACCCCCCCACACAACACCACACACCCACCCCACCCCCACACAACCCCCACAACACACACTCACACACCCCCTCACAACCCACCCTCACACCCCCACACACACACACACACCCCCCACCCACCACCACACTACGCTCACCCCGCCAGCTCACACCCACTCACCCCAACACCCGCTCTCACCCCGCCGCACCCACACCCCACATCGCCATCTCGCGCTCACGCACACTCAGACCCTCCACTCCCGCACCCCGCGCACTCACCCACACACACTCCACCCACCCCACACATTCTGCGCACCACCCCTCCCACCATCTCGGCTCACACTCACTGACCCCGCTCACACCCTCCACACTACTTCGCACACTCACCTCACCCACACACTCACATACACCCCCCACCCAACCCCAACACCAAACCCACCCCCCCCACCCACCCACACCACACACCCCCCCACCCACACCACCCACCCCCCCCCACCCCCCCACCACCCAACCCAACCACAACCACACCCCCCCACCCCCCCCCCCCACCAACACCCCACCACACCACCCCACCCCCCCCCACCCACCACCCCCCCAACCCACCACCCACCCCCCCACACCCCCCCCCACCCCCACCCCCACCCCCACCCAACCCCACCCCCCACACCCACCCACCCCCCACCCCCCCCCCCCCCCACCACACCCAACCCACCCACCCCCCCACCCCCCCACCCCCCCCCACCCCCCCCCCCCCCCCCCCCACCCCCCCCAACCCCCACCAACCCCCACCCAACCCCCCCCACCACCCCCCCCCCCCCACCCCCACCAACCCCACCCCCCCCCCCAAACCCCCCCCACCCCCCCCAACCCCCACCCCCACCAACCACCACCCCCACCCCCCACCCACCCCA